>DASZJN010000023.1:0-5409 GCA_035948045.1 Acidimicrobiales bacterium
CGAGGCGAACTGGTGGACGGAAGGGGTGACCGCCAGGGCGGTCAGCTGGTTCACCGTGGACTGGTGGCCCGAGTCCGCCAGGGCGGTGAGGGTCTGGGGGCTGGCCTCGATGGTCAGGGGAACCCGGGAGTGCTGGCTGGCGACGGTGGTGACCAGGCTCGTGACGGCCGAGGTGGCGCGAGCCGACAGCGGTTGCAGGGCGGCGGACGGGTCGGCACGCAGCTCGGCCGGTGTGGGCGACACTGCCGGGGTGGACGCCGTCTGCACGGGCAGGACCACCGCCAGCCTCAGCTTCTGGGTGTCGGCCGGGGTGTCGGCGTAGACCAGGTGGGTGGTGAAGCTGCCGATGACCTGTCCGGTCGGCGTGCTCACCAGCTGCACCTTCACCGGGTACACGGCCGACGGGTAGATGCCGCACTGCCCCCCGTTGGAGCTGAGGGCGATGGTGAACCCACCGGCCGCCGCCGGACCGGGCGTGCCGCCCGGGACGACGGGCATGCTGAGGTCGAACACGCCGGGGCCGACTGTCGGCAGGCCACTGAGGGCCAGCGGCGCCCGGGTGGAGGAGATCGGCGCTCCCTGGGGTCCTGACGCGGACACCGACTGGTCGAAGCCGGACACGCTGGAGAGGCAGCCGTAGACGGACACCGACACCCCGAGCTGGGCGGGCGGGGCCGAGGTCCCGGGCCGCAGTTGGAGGTCGAACAGGTTCTGGGCCGGGGTGACCCAGGGTGTCTGGGACACCAGCGTGAGCGGGAGCGGACTGCCGGCCGACGCCGACGCGGCGACCTCCTTGCCCACCGCCGGTGACCCCGGTCCTGCGGCGGCGGCGCCCGGGGTCAGCAGCAACCCGGCCAGCACGGCGACGCCGACGCCGACTGTCTGTCGGGCCCGGCGCCGGCGAGTCCAGCTCACCGACCGCGTCCGGGCGCCACGCCGTCCCACCCCGACGATCGGGGCGGGCCCGTCGCCGAATGGCACGCCGGCCCGGGGGCGGCTGCCGCAGGGGCACAGGCTGCCTCGTTCCCGATCCACTTGGGACGGCAGCCTACGCCAGTCGCACTACCCTCGGCGGCGTGCTCCCCGAACGGCTGCAACCATTGGTGGCGGCCACCGCCGACCTCTCCGACCGGTTCCGGTCGGCCGGTCACCGGCTGTACCTGGTAGGGGGCTCGGTTCGTGACGCCATCGTGGCCGACGGGGGCGCCCCGGTGGTCGATGGGGGCCACGACCTCGACTTCACCACCGACGCCCGGCCGGACGCCATCGAGGCGCTGGTGGCCGGTTGGGCCGACGCCGTCTGGACCCAGGGGAAGCGGTTCGGCACCATCGGCTGCCGGCGCGGTGACCAGATCTACGAGATCACCACCCACCGGGCCGAGGCCTACCGTCCCGACTCTCGCAAACCCGAGGTGGCCTTCGGGGACCGCGTGGAGGACGACCTGGCCCGCCGGGATTTCACCATCAACGCCATGGCCCTCCGCCTCCCGGAGCTGGAGCTCATCGATCCGTTCGGCGGGTTGGCCGATCTGGCCGCCCGACGCCTGCGTACGCCGCTCGACCCCGAGGTGTCCTTTGCCGACGACCCGCTGCGCATGCTGCGGGCGGCCCGGTTCGTGGCCCAGCTCGAGCTGGAGCCGGACCCTCCGCTGGTGGAGGCCATCCGGGTCGGCCACCGCCGGCTCTCCATCGTGTCGGCCGAGCGGATCCGAGACGAGCTGGACAAGATCGTCATGGTGCCGGTGCCGTCAGTGGCGCTCTGGTTCGTGGTGCGTACCGGACTGGCCGAGGAGTTCCTTCCCGAGCTGCCGGGCCTCTCCCTCGAGCAGGACCCGATCCACCGCCACAAGGACGTGCTGGCGCACACCCTGGCCGTGGTGGACAAGACGTCCCCGGACCGCCTGCTTCGCCTGGCCGCCCTCTTCCACGATGTGGGCAAGCCCAAGACCCGGGCCTTCGTCGACGGGGGAGTGACGTTCCACCATCACGAAGTGGTCGGGGCCCGGATGACCCGCAACCGCATGCAGGCCCTGCGGTATCCCAATGACGAGGTGGAGGTGGTGACCGAACTGGTCCAGCTCCACTTGCGTTTCCATACCTATCAGCTGGGCTGGACGGACCGGGCCGTGCGACGGTACGTGCGGGACGCCGGCCCGCTCCTCGACCGCCTCAACGAGCTCACCCGAAGCGACTGCACCACCCGCAACGCCAACAAGGCCAAGGCCCTGGGCCGCCGCATGGACGAGCTCGAAGCTCGCATCGCCGACCTCCGCCAACAGGAGGAGCTGGATGCCATACGCCCCGACCTCGACGGCACCCAGGTGATGGAGGAGCTGGGACTGGGCCCCGGTCGCCAGGTGGGGCGGGCCCTGGCCTTCCTGCTGGAGCTCCGGCTCGAAGAGGGCCCGCTGGGCGAAGTGGAAGCCCGGAAGCGGCTCACGGAATGGTGGCGCGAGCAGTGCTGACGCACATCTCCGTGGACGGAAGCCGGCGTGGGCCCTCCGCCGGCGCCGCGCCGGCCGGCTCGGTCAGTCCTCGGGCCAGACGGGACCGGGGTCTCCGTCGGCGAACGCCTCCACCATCTGGTGGCACACATCGTCGTGGTACTGCAGGGGCGGCGACTTCATGAAGTAGGCCGACGGTCCAACGAGGGGCCCGCCGATGCCCCGGTCGAGGGCCAGCTTGGCGCAACGCACCGCGTCGATGATCACGCCGGCGGAGTTGGGGGAGTCCCATACCTCGAGCTTGAGCTCGAGGTTCAGGGGGACGTCGCCGAAGTTGCGTCCCTCCATCCGGATGTAGGCCCACTTGCGGTCGTGGAGCCACGGGACATGGTCGGAGGGGCCGATGTGGACGTCGTCGGCCGGCAGGGCGCCGTGCTCGATCTGACTGGTGACCGCCTGGGTCTTCGACACCTTCTTCGACTCCAGCCGATCCCGCTCGAGCATGTTCTTGAAGTCCATGTTCCCGCCCACGTTGAGTTGGTAGGTGTGGTCGAGAGCGAGACCGCGGTCCTCGAACAGACGGGTGAGGATCCGGTGGACGATGGTCGAGCCCACCTGGCTCTTGATGTCGTCACCCACGATGGGCAACCCGGCGGCGCGGAACCTGCGGGCCCATTCCGGGTCGGAGGCGATGAACACGGGGATGGCATTGACGAAGCCCACGCCGGCCTGCAGGCACGCGTCGGCATAGAAGCGCTGGGCCTGCTCGGAACCGACGGGCAGGTAGCTGACCAGGACGTCGGCCCCGGAGTCTCTCAGGGCTGCCACCACATCGATGGGCTCGGCCGGTGACTCCTCGACCGTCTCGCGGTAGTACTTGCCGAACCCGTCGAGGGTGGGGCCCCGCTGGACGGTCACACCCAGCTCGCCCACCGCCGCGAAGCGGATGGTGTTGTTCTGCCCGGCGAAGACGGCCTTGCCCAGATCGGTCCCGACCTTGGCCGCGTCGACGTCGAAGGCCGCCACGAACTCGAGATCGCCGACATGGTAGCCACCGAGAACCACGTGCATGAGCCCGGGGACGGTGTCGGCGGGGTCTGCATCCCGGTAGTACTCGACTCCCTGGACGAGGGAGCTGGCGCAGTTGCCGATGCCGGCGATGGCCACTCGTATGGTGCTCATGGATTGGTTCCCTTCACTGCTGTCATGGATTTCCCGCTCCGAGGACCACCGGTCTCGGATCGGAGTACTGCCTGCTTCTGTCGTTCGGACTCGATGAGGCGGTCGAGCCAGGCAATGTCGTGCTGGGTGGCCTCGGTGCTGTGCTCGGCCAGCGAGCGCGTGTAGACGTCGAGGCTCTGCCCGGCGGCGCGCACCCGGTCGGTGGCCAGTCGCCGGGTCAGTTGCCCGCGACGCCTTTCGAGCAGGGACAACCGGGCCTGGGGCGCCAGGTGGCGGGCGAAGGCCAGTCGGAGGCCGAAGCTCCGGGCATCGTCCGTGCCGACCGGCTCCTCGGCGTCGAGGAGTTGCTCGAAGAGGTCCCGGCCCTGGTCGGTGAGGCGGTAGACCTTGCGGGATCGCTTGGTGCCGCGGGGTGTGCCGGCCCGGCGGGCCCGGAGTCCTGCCCGGTCGCCACTGATGGAGCCGGTGGACGGCATGGGAACGGCCACCGTCGCCGGACCGGTCGACTCGGCGACGGCCACGGCACCGGAGGCCTCGAGGCGGGACAGTGCCGGATAGAGCGATCCGAACGAGATGTTGGCGAACAGGCCCAACTCGTCGCGGAGCCGCCGGCGGATCTCATACCCGTGGAGCTCCTGCTCGTGGAGGAGGCCCAGGATGGCCAGGTCGAGCATCTCAGGAGGCCGGCCCTCGAGGAGACGCGCACACGGCGGGGGACGGGTCCCGGCCGGCCGGCCGATGCGTGTTCACCAACTGCATACCTGACACGATATATCAGATTGATATATCAATGCAATATATCGGTAGCCGGGCGCCTCCCGCCGAACCGTCCGTCACCGGCGGTCTCCAGCCGGGCACTCACCGGGTTGGGCGGGTGTCTCGGGATCGGCGAGGGGTTACCCTTGGCGGAGTGAGCTTCCGACCTGGAGCGCTCGAGGGAGTGCAGACTTCCCCCACCGGGGGACGTGTCGAGTACCTGCTCGCCCGCAACGCGGTCATCCGTGAGTTCCGGAAGGGCCGGCTCTCCCGCCTCGACGTGTGCGACGCCCACCCAGAGCTCCTCCGCGCCGCCCGCAACCTGGGCCGGCCCTCCGGCGAGCTGTGCCCCATCTGCGAGGATGCCGATCTCGTCGATGTCACCTTCGTGTTCGGTTCGAGACTCCCGCCCGGGGGCCGGTGTGTGGCCACCCAGACCGAGCTGGCGCGCTACTGGCGACGCAAGGAGCCGGTGGTCTGCTACGTCATCGAGGTATGCGTCGGATGCTCGTGGAACCACCTGGCCCGGATGTACCCGGCCGGGGCCGGAGTGGATGCCGTGGCCCGCAAGCCCCTTCGAGGTCGCACGGCCACCCAGCCCGGGTCCTGACCGGGTCCGGCTGACCGCCCCGGACGGCGCTCGGCGCCGGCATTCCCTTCCGGCGGGTCGCCCACTACGCTGAGGGTGGCAGTGCGCTGTACTCCGCGGTGGCCAGCGGCCACCGCCCATGCCGCCGGCAGCCTCCGGGCGCTGGACGGTCGATCAGGAGGATTCCCATGCCCGACACCCGGTCCGCGCCGGTCACCGTTCCGACGTTGCGCGCCGCCAAGCGACGAGCCGGTCATGCGCCGCTCGTGATGGTGACCGCATACGACGCCCCCGGGGCCCGCATCGCCCACGCCGCCGGGGTGGACCTCATCCTGGTCGGCGACTCCGTGGCCAACAACGTCCTGGGCTACCGGGACACACTGCAGGTGACCGTGGAGGACATGGCCCACCACACCGCGGCGGTGGCCAGGGCCAGGC
>DASZJN010000024.1:0-2237 GCA_035948045.1 Acidimicrobiales bacterium
GAGAGCTCGACCCCCGATTCGCGCATGTCGCGGGCTACCAGCAACGTGGGAGCGCCTGTGAACCGGGCCACGGCCATGCCGATGGCGCGGAACTGCTCGGCGTTGAGCTCGTCGGGGACGATCCCCCGGATGTCATAGGCCTTGACGACGTTGGACAGGCTGATCATGGCTGGGCCATCCTAACCAGCAACGCCTGCCCCGATCGGGGGTCTCGGCGCCCTCCCGGCCGGTGCGCCCGCGGCACCGAGGAGCGCACCCACCGGCGACGCGGTGACGATCGGGGACCGGCCCGGACCGCCCTCCCGACCGGCGTCAGCCCCCGAGGCCGCCCGCCAGCATGCCCACCACGTCGGCGGCCATGGCGTTGGCCAGGTCGGCCAGCAGCTCCATCCGGGCGGTCAGGCTGCCCGTCGACAGCAGCCGTTGTCGATCGATGAGATTGAGCGGCGCCAGCTCGCACACCTGCCATCCGATCGCTTCGGCGGTCCCCGAGATCTCGAGGTCGTGGGGCAGCGCCGGGACGTCACCCAGCTCCGACAGCAGCGAACGCAGCCGGCGCACGGCGTCCTCGCCGCCGGCGACGGCCTCCGCCTCCTGCCGTACGGGATCGACGCGGCGGTGCCCTTCCCCGTCGTCAGGGGAGTCCATCACCACAGCACGGGGATACGGATCATCGGTGAGCCATCGGCACACCCGCAGCCTCCGGAGTCCCTCGGCCAGCACCAGCATCCGTCCGTCATCCAGCTCGGAGAGGCGAGAGATCCTGGCCAAGGTGCCGACTTCGACTCGCTGGTCCCCGCCACCCACCTCGGAGCCCCGAGCGATGAGGACCACCCCGAATTCGCCGTCCTGTCCCCGGCAGTCCGCCATGAGGGCCCGGTAGCGCGTCTCGAAGACGTGCAGCGGGAGGCGGGCATGGGGAAACAGCACGGTCGACAGCGGGAACATCCCGAGCGTCCGGGTTTCGGCCACCACGTGTCTACCGGGTCGCCGGGGGGGTGTGGATCCACCGTGCGCGCCGGGTCCGACGATCGAGGATGACCAGGGCCACGACAGCGACCGCCGCCACCAGCGTGATCAGCTCGCCCAGGCTGTCGGCCCCCGAACTGGCGTAGTGGAGGGTCACGTCGTGACTGGTCGGAACCACCACCATCAGGTTCGGGGCCACCCTCCAGGGCCCGTTCGCCCCGCTGGCCTGCCAGTTCGGGAAGTAGGAGACCTTGACCTCGACCGGGGTCCCGACCCGGTCCACGTGGAAGGAGATGGCGTTGTCGGTCTGGGAGACGGAGGACACCGTGGTATTCGGCTCGCTCCGTGCGGTCGGCTGCTGGTCGCCGACGGGCACCCGGGCCCATGCCGAGGGCCCGTCGGCGGCAGGGACCACGCTCCATCGACCCGGTGCGTCATACCAACTCACGGCCGGGGCCAGCCAGCTGGTCTGCCCCGGGGAGACCCCCTTCCACACCACCGGCTGGTTGGCCAGGGGCTGGACCAGTGACGAGTCCTTGATCTTGTAGACCTTCCACGTGGTGGCCAGGGCCTGGCCGTTGTAGCTGGTGGACCACGGCCCGGTGGAGGCCACCTGGGTGACGTTCGGGTCGGCGGCGGCCGCCTGTTCCACGGTGGTCGAGGACGCCAAGAGGTACCGGACGCCCAGCTGCTGGAGGTGCTCGATCCCCAGGGGCACGTTCAACCCGCCGTAGGGAAGGCCCACCACGGCATCGGACGGGGTGACCGACAGCTCGTTCTGATTGATGAAGTGGAACGGCGTGGTCGAGGCGGACTCGAACAGCAGGCCTTCCATCGAGTCGACGCAGCCGTTCGTCCAGTAGGGCAGGAGCATGAGGGCCATGGTGGTGCCGAACCGGTTGAGGGACGGGTCGTACTCCCACATGGAACGACCGCAGCCCTGGTCCGTACCCACTTTGGCCATCATCTGGATCACCGCCCGGTACTCGGGATAGTCCGGTTTGCGTTCGTACCCCGAGTAGTTCCAGCTGGCCCAGGCGCTCGGCTGATTGGCGCCCACGGTGATCCCGATGTGGCTCAGGCTCGCCGGGGGCAGCGCCAGGGGGGGCACGACGACCAGGCAGGCGGCGGCCAGGGCGATCAGGGGGCCGACCACCGAGCCGGGGGGGTTCGAATCCGGTGTGGGCCGGCGGAACCGGCTCACCCGGTCGCCGGGCCGCCAGGGCAGGCTCTGCACCAGGCTCAGCCGTTCCCTGATGACCTGGACC
>DASZJN010000025.1:0-1705 GCA_035948045.1 Acidimicrobiales bacterium
GAAGGCCATCGTCGGGAGGAGCCCGTCCCGCTGGCCGAGGTGTCCGAGCGCGATCTCGTCGCCCACTTCACCCGGCTGTCGCACCGCCAGTTCTCCGTCGACCTCGGTGCCTATCCTCTGGGCTCCTGCACCATGAAGTACAACCCGAAGGTGTGCGACACCGTGGCCGGGCTGCCCGGCCTGGCTGGAGTCCACCCGGGCGCGCCCGCATCCCTGACCCAGGGCTGGCTGGCGCTACTGGTGGAGCTGGAGGAGACCCTGTGCGAGATCACGGGAATGGCTGCGGCCACCTTGCAGCCGGCCGCCGGCGCCGCCGGCGAGCTCACCGGACTGCTGCTGATGCGGGCGTGGCACGAGGCCAGGGGATCGGTACGGCACAAGGTGATCATCCCCGACTCGGCCCACGGCACCAATCCGGCATCGGTCACCCTGGGGGGCTACGAGGTGGTCACCGTCCCCAGCGACGACCGAGGCTGCGTCGACATGGAGGCCCTGGCCACCGTGCTCGACGAGGACGTGGCCGGCATCATGCTCACCAACCCCAACACCCTGGGGCTGTTCGAAGAGGACATCGCCGCCATCTCCGCCGCCGTCCACGAGGTGGGAGGACTGCTCTACTACGACGGAGCCAACCTCAACGCCATCCTGGGCGTGGTCCGCCCCGGCGACATGGGTTTCGACATCGTGCACATGAATCTCCACAAGACCTTCGCCACTCCCCACGGTGGGGGAGGCCCCGGAGCGGGGCCGGTGGCCGTTTCCGAGCGCCTGGTCCCCTTCCTCCCGGGCCCGAGGGCCGTGCGGGTGGAGTCGGCTGACCAGTCATCCGTCTACGAATGGACGACCCCGCCGCAGTCGATCGGCCGGATGCACACCTGGCACGGAAACGCGCTGGTCCTGGCCCGGGCACTCGCGTACATCCTGGCCAACGGGGGAGACGGTCTCCGCCACATCGCCGAGACGGCGGTGCTCAACGCCAACTGGATCCGGCAGCGGCTGACCGGCATCTACGACGTTCCCTTCGACCGCCCGTGCATGCACGAGGTCGTGCTCTCGGTTCGCACCATCAAGCAGACCCATGGCGTACGCGCCCTCGACGTGGCCAAGAGGCTGCTGGAGGAGGGGTTCCATGCTCCGACCGTCTATTTCCCGCTCATCGTGGACGAGGCGCTCATGATCGAGCCCACCGAGACCGAGAGCCCCCAGACCCTGAAGGCCCTGGCCGAGTCGTTGGAGCGGATCGCCCACGAGGCGAACAGCCACGAGGACGGCTGGATGGCCGAATTCCCACACGAGACCCCGGTGCGCAGAGTGGACGAGGCCAAAGCGGCCCGGACCTTGGTCCCCACCTTCGACGCCAGGGGCTGAGCGCCTGTCCGGCCATCCGTGGACGGCATCTTCACCACCCGCCTGGTGGACCCGTATCTCAAGTTCCACAAGTTCATCTATGAGAAAACGGACGGGCGCTTCGGCAAGCACAGCAATCGGGTCCCCGCGCTGTTACTCACCACCACCGGGCGGAAGTCCGGGCTGCCCCGCACCAACGGTCTCACCTACTGTCGCGACCGCGGCGACGTCATCGTGGTGGCCTCCAACGGGGGAAGCGACCGACCTCCGGCATGGCTCCTCAACCTTCAAGCCGATCCCGCGGTGACCGTTCGCCTCGGCCGCCATGTGACGCGGGCGGTGGCCCGGGTGGCCGACG
>DASZJN010000026.1:0-10083 GCA_035948045.1 Acidimicrobiales bacterium
GAGGTGGCCGGAGGGCTCCCATGCCTCACGTCGGCGGTGGCATGGTTGTCGTGCGAGGTCCGGCGGACCTGTGAGTGGGACACGGACGCAGCCGAGGGTTCCGCCAGCCATGTCCTGTACGTCGGCGAGGTCGTCGATGCCGGCGAGACCACCCCGACGGTGCCCGGGCAAGACGCCCCCGACGTCCTCCGCATGGAGGACACCCGGATGAGCTACGGGGGATGAGCGAGGGAATGAGCGAGGGAACGAGCCTGGTCTCCCGGTGTCAGCCGTCAGGAGAAGGGTCGGGCCGCAGATCGACCCGGAGGGTGAGGATCCCGTCCTCGATGCTGGGCTCGGCGTCGCCGAGCATGGCGAAGTCCATGAAGTCGGCCTGAGCCTGCTTCTTGAACCGCTCGCGATCGGGCCCCTCGATGGGCGGGAGGCCCCGGGATTTCACCGCATCGGCCCTGGCCCGGAAGCGCTCCACCATGGCCTGGGGGTCGAATTGATCGGGCATGGCCCGATGGTACCGGCGGAGGCGGTGTGCCACGAATGAAGGTGTCCCGCACTACACTGGGGGCCATTGGTGATCGGTGGTCACCCCGGGTAACACCACAGACGGGGGACGTGCCACCCCTGGTGGGGCAAGGAGTTGTTTCCGTGAAGAAGGGACGCCATCGCCGCTTCGAGGAAGCGCGGAGTTTGAAGCGGTCCGTCGCGACCGCCAACCGGAGTTGCCCCGAATGCGGGGCAGAGCCCGACGACAAGCACGCCTCGTGGTGCCTGGCCACGGAGGACGACTACGACGAGATCCTCGGAACCGCCCCGAAGGATCCCTCCTTCGCCGAGGACGACCCTCTCCGCGACTAGCGGTCAGTACCTCTCCTCGAGGTCACCGCACTGCTTGGCCCGTGCCGTGCGGCCCATCCGGTGCCGTCGGTTCAGGCACCGCGTCGGCCACTGCGTCAGCGGCGCACCGTCGGGTGGGGCAGTAGCGTGACCCGGGCCTTGGCGGAGGTCCGTTCGTCCAGATAGGACGCCAGCATCCGGTACACCTTCTTGCCGGCCATCGTCTCCAGTTCGGTCCGCATGCTCATGTACACCGGTTCGTGACCGACGAAGGCTTCGGGATCCTCGGTGCACCACCACGCGAACTCCTCGCCGCCCTCACCCCAATGGCGGCGATCCCACTGTCGGACGACCGAGGTCACGTGACCACCGGCCGAGGTCTCGTCCTCGCGCCGCAGCGGCAGCTGCCAGCACACCTCGGGCTTGAGTTCGACGTGGCTTCGTCCCTGGGCCTGGGCGGCCAGGTGGAGCGCGCAGCCCGCACCGGCGGGAAAGCCCGGCCGGTTGAGGAAGATGCAAGCGTCGTCGACCAGCCGGGTCCCGAGATCGCCGCCGCTCAGCTTCTTCACCACGCCCTTCTGCCCCTGCTTGTGGAACTGCCAGAGGTCAGGGGTCAGGTCCTTGGCCGCCCGTTCGACGGTGCGGGCGTCCTTCTTGCCGGTGAAATGGGCCCCGTAGGAACAGCATCCCTGGACGAGCTCCGGAGAGGGCCCGGTCAGGACCCCCTGGCACCCGTGCCCGAAGATGCAGGTCCAGGCACTGGCCAGAAACGTCACGTCGAAGAGCCAGGTGCGCTCCTCGCCGGGGTCGTCGAAGCTCACCCACTCGTGGCTATCCGGGGGAACGTGCTTGCGGGTTGACGGCACGCCCTTATGATGACAGGCATGAGCGAAGACCGTGAGGACATCCGTCCGGTGTTGACCGTCACCCCCGGCGCCCGGGCCACCGTGCTCGAGGTGCTGGCCAACGAGTCTGAGTCGGACACGCTGGCCCTCTGGCTCGAGATCAGCGGCGAGAGCAACGGGGCCTACGCCTACGACATGTACTTCCAGGCGCTGTCGGACGCCACCGGTGGCGACGTCGTGCAGCACGACGACGAGCTGCCCATCGTGGTCCCCCAGGCCAGCGTCGAGCGCCTCCAGGGCGCGACGTTGGACTTCGTCACCGACGCAACCGGTGAGGGCGGTCTGGTGATCGTCAACCCCAACACCCCGCCGACCCCCACCTTGCAAGGCCTCGGCTCCGCGCCCGAAGTGGACCTGTCGGACCCGCTGGCCCAACGGGTCGTCTCGGTACTCGAGGAGCAGGTGAATCCGAGTATCGCCGCCCATGGTGGTCGCGCCGATCTGGTGGCCGTGGAGGATGCCTCGGTGTACCTGCGGCTCAGTGGGGGTTGCCAGGGATGCGGTATGGCCAAGGCCACCCTGACCCAGGGCATCGAAGTCATCCTCCGTGAGGCCATCCCCGAACTCGCCAACATCGTGGACGTCACCGACCACGCCGACGGGACCAACCCCTACTACGAGCCGGCTCTCTAGCCGCCCTCCCTCCGGGGCGGCACGCCCTCATGGCGACGGGCCACGGTGTGGTCAGGCCTCTGGCCCGGCCAGATGACCGTCGAACCAGTCCAAGGTCCGCCTCCAGGCGTCGGCGGCGGCCTCGGCGGAGTAGGAGGGACGCACGTCACAGTGGAACCCGTGGGCGGCCTCCGCATAGCGCACAACGGTGGCGTCGACCCGAGCCTCGGAGGACAGCCGCTCCCGTAGGACCTCGACGTCCTCGACGGGGATGCTGGGATCGTCGTCCCCGAAGAGACCGAGCCAGGGGGTGGCCATCTCGGGGATCAGACCCAGCAGCGAGTCCATGTTGGCGCTTCTGCCGGTGACGATGGCGCCGCCGTAGAAGCCCACCGCGGCGCCCAGGGCCATGGTCCCGGCCACGAGGAAGCTGGAGCGTCCTCCCATGCAGAAGCCCACGACGCCGATCTGACCGGCTGACCAGCGGGCGTCGTGCAGCCGGGAGACCACCGCTCCGACGTCGGCGATGACCCCCTTGTCGGTAACCGCTTGCATGTGGGGCATGACCGCAGCGATGTCGTCGTAGGCGATGGTCGGCGATCCCGTCCGGTGGAAGAGGTGGGGCGCCACGGCGTGGTAGCCGGCGCTCGCCAATCGCCTGGTCACATCTTCGATGTGGGCGTTCACACCGAAGGCCTCCTGGAGGACCACGACGGCGCCGCGGGTCGGCGAGCCGCCCCGATCGGGGATGGCCTCGTAGCATGACATGGTCCCGTCCGCGCCTGCCAGGTCGAAGGTGCGCGTCTCCACGCGCCCAACGATGCCCGTCGGAGCGGTGCCCGTCCAGTACGTTGCGGGGCGTGGACACGCTGCTGGTCGCCGGAACGGCTCTCGCCGGCCTCTGCATCGGCGGAGCCCTGGACCCGATCGGGCAGCGTCTCGCCGAACGCAGTCGGATCGACGACGAGCGTCGTCGGGCCCAGCGGCAGGCGGCGGCCGAGGGCGTGGGGGCCGGGGACGACGGGTTGGCTCCAGCCGTTGACCGAACCAGCGGCACCACCGGTGCGTCACGGGCGCCGGTGGAACCTGAGGGTGCCGCTGACAGCGAAGCGGCCGACTGGACCACGCGAAATCTCGTGCCGGCGGGTCGCGCCCCGGTCCGGACCGTGGTGGCAGCCGGGTGCACCGGTGCGCTCCTGGGTGTGGCCGCCGCCCATTTCGGACGAGATCTGATCCTCGCCCCGTTTTGCGTGTTTTTCGCCATGGTGGTGGTCGTCTCGGTCACCGACCTCTCCCATCGACTGGTTCCTCGCCGGCTCGTCTATTCGGCCATGGCCTTGATCGTCCCGTTGCTGGTGGCGACGGCGGCCGTCGATCACCGGTGGCACAGTCTCACCGGGTCGGTCATCGCCGGCGCAGTCGCCTTCGGCTTCTTCTTCGCCATCTGGTGGTTCATCCCGCGTGGCATGGGATTCGGCGACGTCCGGTTGGCGGGGGCCATCGGGCTCACCGTCGGGTACCTGAGCCTGCTGCACGCCTACGTGGCCTTTCTGGCCGGCTTCGTGGCCGGAATGGTCTTCGGTCTCGTGATGATGGTGGTCTCGGCATCGGGCCGGAAGACCCGGATCCCATTCGCCCCGTCGCTCGCCGCCGGAGCGGTGATCGGCGTCTTCTGGGGTGGCCATGTCGCCCACAGCCTCTTCCACGTGGGGACGTGAACTGGCGCCACGTGGGCGAGACGTCGCCGCGGGCCCGACGGGGTGACGGATGTGGTGGCTGACGGCGGCCGCGCCCGTGGGTACTCCAGGGGGGCGCACCGCCGGCCCCGAGTAGATTTGGTCCGATGCTGCGCTACCTGACCGCCGGGGAATCCCATGGACGCGCCCTGGTGGTCATCGTGGAGGGCATGCCCGCCGGGCTGCTGGTCACCGTGGAGGATGTCCAGCGGGGCCTGGCCCGTAGGCGGTTGGGCTTCGGTCGGGGGCCCAGGATGCGGTTCGAGGCCGATGAGGTGAGCCTGGTGGGCGGGATCCGGCACGGCCGGACGCTCGGCTCTCCGATCGCCATCGAGATCGCCAACACCGAGTGGCCCAAGTGGGAGACCGAGATGTCGCCCGCCCCCGGCCTTCCGTCGAAGGTGCTCACGCAGCCCCGGCCCGGTCACGCCGACCTCGCCGGCATGCTCAAGTACGGGCTCGACGATGCCCGGGACGTCCTCGAACGGGCCTCGGCCCGCGAGACGGCGGCGAGGGTGGCGGCCGGCATCTTGGCCAAGTTGCTGTTGGCCCAGATCGGTGTCGACGTCCTCAGCCACATCGTCCAACTCGGTCCCGAACGGGCTGACGCCGGGCCACTCCCCACCGTGGAGGAGCTCCTCAGGGCCGACGATTCGCCGGTGCGTTGCTGTGATCCCGTTGCCGAGGGTCGGATGATCGCGGCGGTGAAGGCGGCGGCCAAGGACGGAGATTCGCTCGGCGGTGTGGCCGAGGTCATTGCCTACGGCGTGCCGGTGGGCCTCGGGAGCCACGTGCACTGGGACCGTCGCCTCGATGCCCTGCTGGCCCAGGCGTTGATGAGCATCCAGGCCATCAAGGCCGTGGAGCTCGGCGACGGCAACGAGTTGGCCGCTCGGCGGGGCTCGGAGGCGCATGACGCCATCCGGGTGGCGGAGGGCGGCGCCGACGGATCGGGCGATGGTGCCACCGGAGTCCTCGGCGGGGGCTACGTGAGGGACACCCATCACGCCGGGGGTGTGGAGGGCGGCATCTCCACCGGTTCGCCCATCGTGGCGCGTGCCTCCATGAAGCCGCTGGCCACGCTCAATCGTCCCACCCTCGGAACCGTCGACGTGGTCTCCAAGGAAGCCACCGTCTCCTTCAAGGAACGCACCGACGTGACGGCCGTCCCGGCCATGGGCGTGGTGGCCGAGACCATGGTCGCTCTGGTCCTCGCCTCCGAGGCGCTGCGCAAGTTCGGTGGCGACTCGGTCGAGGAGTTCCGGCGCAACCGCCTCGGATACCTGGCGGCGCTGGGCCAGACGCCGTCGGCCGCGGCCCCGCCGGCGTCGGCGATCGATGGTTGACCGGCTGATCCTGGTGGGCATGATGGGCGCCGGCAAGACCACCGTGGGCCGCCTGCTGTCCGAGCGGCTCGGGTGGGACTACCTGGACTCCGACGCCCAGGTGGCGGCCCACACCGGCCGGACCGTTCCCGAGCTCTTCGCCGAGCGCGGCGAAGCGGCGTTCCGAGCCGAGGAAACCCGGGTACTGGCCGCCGCCCTGTCCGGGGCCGCCCCGGTGGTGGTGTCGGCCGCCGGCGGGGTGGTCCTGTCGGAATCGAATCGGGACCTCCTGGTCCGGTCGGGCACGGTGGTGTGGCTGCGCGCCGACCCTCGGGTCCTGGCCCGTCGTGTGGGGGCAGGTAGGGGCCGACCGCTCCTGGATGGCGACCCCGCCACCGCGCTGCTCGGCCTCGACGAGATCCGGCGGCCGCTGTACGCGTCGGTCGCTGCCGTCACCGTGGACGTCGACGACCTCTCGCCGTCTCAGGTGGCCGACCGGGTGCTGGATGATCGGGTGCTGGCGGAGGCCGGCATCCGTCCCGGGGGAATCGGGTGACGATCGTTCCCGTCGAGCTGGGGGAGCGCCGCTACGAGGTGTCGATCGGCGAGGGTGCTCGCCACCTGCTGGCCGAGAGGGTCGCCTCGACGGTGCCGGGCGCCCGGCGCGCCGTGGTCGTGACCCAACCCGGCATCGGCGTGACCGTCGACCCGGGCCTGCCGCTCGAGCAGCTGACCGTGCCCGACGGTGAGGACGCCAAATCCCTCTCGGTGGTCGAGAGCCTTTGTCGCGGCTTCTCGCGGGCCGGGCTCAGTCGTTCGGACGTGGTCATCGCCGTGGGGGGAGGGGTGGTCACCGACCTGGCCGGCTTCGCGGCGGCGTCGTTCCACCGGGGGACCCCCTACATCAACGTGGCCACCACGTTGCTCGGGCAGGTCGACGCGGCCATCGGTGGCAAGACCGGCGTCAACATCCCGGAGGGCAAGAACCTGGTGGGTGCGTACTGGCAGCCCAGGGCGGTGCTCTGCGACACCGAGGTGCTGGCCACCCTCCCGCCGCGGGAGTGGGCGAGCGGTCGCGGCGAGATGGCCAAGTACGCCTTTCTGAGTGGCGACCCGAATCGGCCACCGGACGGCTCCCTGCTCGAGTTGCCGCTGGTCGATCAGGTCGCCCGGTGCGTGGCGATCAAGGCCGAGGTGGTGGCGTCGGACGAACGGGAGGGCGACCGACGGATGCTCCTCAACTACGGGCACACGCTGGCCCACGCCCTGGAGGCGGCGGCGTTCGAGCCCGGGGCGGGATGGGATATCCGGCACGGAGAGGCGGTCGCCGTCGGCCTGGTCTTCGCCGCCCAGCTGGCGCGGCAGCTCGGCCGCATCGACGACAAGCGTGTGGAGCTCCACCGCCGGGTCGTCGGTTCCTTCGACCTGTCGCCGGCCCTCCCCCCGGGGGCCGACCCCGAGCACCTGGTCTCGTTCATGGTCCGCGACAAGAAGGCCCACCAGGACCTCACCTTCGTCCTGGACGGCCCGGCCGGGGTCGAGGTCGTCCATGGCATCGACGCGGCCGACGTGGTCGCTACCCTTGCAGAGATGAAGCAGTCCGAGGCCGGGAGCCGACCGTGAGCACTCCCAGTCTCATCGTGTTGCTGTCGGGCCCCAATCTGAACCTGTTGGGGGAGCGCGAACCGGCGATCTACGGCACCGGCACGCTGGCCGACCACGTGGCCGTGGCCACGGCCGCCGCCTCGAAGCGGGGCTACGCGCTCGAGCACGTGCAGACCAATCACGAGGGGAGTCTCGTCGAGGCGGTCCACGCCGCCCGCGGTCGCGCCGCGGCCATCATCGTCAATGCCGGAGCGCTCTCCCATACCTCGTGGTCGCTGCACGATGCCCTGGCCGCTTTCGAAGGAGTGGTGGTCGAGCTGCACCTCTCCAACCCGGCGGCCCGCGAGCCGTTCCGTCACACCTCGGTGATCGCCCCGGTGTCGGACGGGTGCATCGCCGGCTTCGGAGGGATCGGGTATGACCTGGCCGTCGAGGCCGTGGACAAGCTCCTGACGGCGCCCCGGGTCGGATGACGGTGTCGGCCACCGGTCGGTTGGGTCCCCTCGACGTGTCGGGCCGACTGGCCCGGCTGAGGGATCTGTTCGAATTGGCCGGGCCCGACGAAGAGCCGGTGGATGCGCTGTTGGTGACCACCCCGGCCAACATCCGCTGGTTGAGCGGGTTCAGCGGGTCAGCCGGGCTGTTGCTGGTGACCCGCGACCAGGCCACGTTGACCACCGACGGAAGGTACCGGACGCAGTCGTCCGAGCAGTTGGAGGCGGCCGGCGTCAGTTCGGACATCGAGGTCCGCATCGGCGGCGTGCAGGCGCAGCGCGAGGCGCTGGTGGCGGCATCGGCGGAAGCCAAGTCGGTCGGGCTCGAGGCCGACAACGTCACCTGGTCGGCCCAGCGGGCGTGGCGTGAGCTGTTCGCAGCTGCGCGGCTGGCGCCCACACGGGGGGTGGTCGAGGGTCTCCGGATGGTCAAGGACGCCGGCGAGGTGGCCCGCATGGAGCGGGCAGCGGCCATTGCCGACGAGGCACTCGCCGCCGTGCTGCCGCGGTTGGCGGCCGTGGGTGCCGGGAGCCGGTCCGACGGCGAGCTGACCGAGTCCCGATTCGCCGCCGCCCTCGACCATGCCATGCGGGAACGGGGCGCCGAGGAGAGCGCCTTCGAGACCATCGTGGCCTCGGGGGAGAACTCCGCCAAGCCTCACGCCCGTCCCGGCGGTCGCTCGATCCAGCCCGGGGACCCGGTGGTCGTGGACTTCGGCGCCGTCTTCGACGGCTACCGGTCCGACATGACCCGCACCTTCTGCGTCGGGGGAGCGCCGACCGGTGATCTGGCGACGGTCTTCAGCGTGGTGGAGGAGGCCCAGCGAGTCGGCGTCCTGTCAGTGAAGCCCGGCGTGGCCGCGGGCTCGGTGGACGAGGCCTGTCGCGACGTCATCGCCGCTGCGGGTTGGGCCGACCGGTTCGAGCACGGCACCGGACACGGAGTCGGGCTCGACATCCACGAGGGGCCGTCGGTGGGTCCGGGGGCTACTGCTATTCTCGTTCCCGGCACCGTGCTCACCGTGGAACCAGGCGTCTATCTTCCCGAAACGGGTGGGGTGCGCATCGAGGACACCCTGGTGGTGACAGAGAACGGCAGCCGCTCGCTCACCCGGTTCCCGAAGGAAGTTGCTGTCTGATGGCCGTGTCCACCAACGATCTCCGCAACGGCATGACCCTCGACCTTCCCGAGGGACTGTTTGCCGTGGTCGAGTTCCAGCACGTGAAGCCGGGCAAGGGTGGTGCCTTCGTCCGGACCAAGCTCAAGAATCAGCGCACCGGGGCCGTGATCGAGCGGACCTACCGGGCCGATGAGAAGCTCGATCAGGCCATCATCGACAAGCGTGAGATGCAGTTCCTCTACCGGGACGGGTCCGAGTACGTGTTCATGGACACCACCTCCTACGAGCAGTTGCAGGTCGAGACCCGCCTCCTGGGCGACGCCGCCAACTATCTGAAGGAAGGCGACGACGCCGTCCTGCAGTTCTTCGGGGCCGAGATCGTCGGCGTCGACCTTCCGGCCGCCGTCGAACTCACCGTGGCGGACACCGAGCCCGGGCTGCAGGGCGACCGGGTGTCCGGTGCCCGCAAGCCCGCCACCCTGGAGACCGGTCTGGTGCTCCAGGTCCCCCTGTTCGTCAACCCGGGCGAGAAGATCAAGGTCGACACCCGGTCGGGGGAGTACCTGACGCGGGCCTGACCGCCGCTCTTCGCCGGCTGGTCATGAGCCGCCCATGCCCGCCCGAGCCGGTCCGGCTGGCGGGCCGCAACCTTCCCCGAATCGACCAGCCACCATGGATCCAGCCCCTCGCCACCAAGCCCGTGAACGGGCCTTGACCCTCCTCTATGAGGCCGAACTGAAGGGAACGACCCCCGCCGAGGTGCTGGACGAGCTGCCAATGGCGCCGGATGCGTACACCATCATGCTGGTCCGCTCGGTGGAGGCCCGGGGCTCGGAGATCGACGCCATGGTGGACGGCGCCGCCATCGACTGGGACATCGAGCGCATGGCCGTGGTGGACCGGAACGTGCTCCGGGTGGCGGTGGCCGAGCTCCTGGAGCGCCCCGAGGTCCCGACGGCCGTCATCCTCAACGAGGCGGTGGAGCTGGCCTCGGCCTACTCCACGGACGACTCGGGCCGCTTCGTCAACGGCGTGCTGGCCACGCTGGCCGACCGCATCCGGGGATAGCGCGCCGGACGCCGCTGTCGACGCCCTGGCGGTCCCGTTGGGCGGGTGTGTCCGGCCCGGCCGGCGATCCAATACCCTGAGGGCGGGTCGCCGGGCACGTCGTGCATGCGTCCCACCGTGCCTCCGCCGCATGGGCCGGGTGCTCGCTGCCGGGGTGCCCGCTAGCAGGGGAGCCGGCCGGGGTTGACAGGCACGGCTGCGAAGGCCGGACAGACGACGTCAAGGAGCCGCGTGACCACGAGCGAGAGGGTCGGCACACCATCGGGCGACACCCCACCGCCGTCGGGCGGGGCCCCGAGTGCCCGCGGCCTGGCGGGCATCGATCCCCATCTCAGGCGACTGGCCCTGGTGGTCGTCCTCGGCACCATCATGTCGATTCTGGACAC
>DASZJN010000027.1:0-7330 GCA_035948045.1 Acidimicrobiales bacterium
ATCGAGGCATCGGCGACATTGAAGGTCGGCCAGAAGTGCAGCGCGACGAAGTCGACCACGGCGCCGTGGTCGCCGCGGAACAGACGGTCGATGAGATTGCCCAGCGCCCCTCCCAGGATGAGACCGAGGGCGGCGGCCTGACCGGCCGATGATGCCCGTCGCACCATGGCGACGAGCCCGACCGCGGCCAGGGTGGCCACCGCGATGAGGAGGAACCCCTTCCCCTGAAGCAGGCTGAAGGCCGAACCCGTGTTGCGTGACAACTCGAAGTCGAGGGTGCCGATCAGATGGACGGGGCCGCTGGCCAGACGGGTCACGGCCCACCACTTGGTGAGCTGGTCGGCCAGGACCACCGCCCCGGTCACCGAGAGGGCGACCACCAGCCGCCGGACGCCGGAGGACCGTCCCGGGTGGTCCGCGGCCACCGGCGCGTCGTCGGTCAGCGCCGTGACAGGCCGCCGCTCTTGCATGCCACGCACAACCGGGCGAACGGAAGGGCGCGCAGCCGGGCTTTGGGGATCGGCTGGTAGCACCGCTCACAACTTCCGTAGGCCTTCCGTTCGATCTTTCGGAGGGCATCGTCGATCTCCTCGACCGCCGCTGCGGCCTGCGCCGACAGCGCCAGGTTCCGCTCACGGTCCACCGTGACCGTTCCGCCCTCACCCGACTCCTCGTCGAACTGGACGTCACCGGGCTCGCGCTCCAGCGCCAACGAGTCGGCCTCGGCTCGCAGGTCGACGGCCTGGCCCTTGTAGATGGAACGCTCCTCGGCCAGCAGCGCCCCTTGCTCCTCGAGGAACTTTGGCTCTTTTGCGTACGGTCCCACGGTGGGTCGCTTCGGTGCCGGAGCGACCTATTTGGCCGCGGGCGCCTTGGCCGTGACCGGTGCGGTCTTGGTGGCGGCGCCGGTCACCTTCTTGGCCCCGGGAGCCGCCTTCTTCGGTGACGCCGTCCCGGCGGATGCGCCGGCCCTCTTGCCCGTGACAGAGGCCTTCTTGCCCGTGGCCGAGGACTTCTTGCCCGCCGGTGCAGCCCCTTTCGAGGCCAGCGTGGCCTGCCTGCCCCCGGGCACGGCCCGCTTCGACGCCGGTGCGGCCTTGGTGTCCTTGGACACGGCCCGCTTCGGTGCGGTCTTGTTGGAAGCCGGCGCGGCCTTCTTGGCGGACGCGGCGAGCTTCTTCGGGGCCGACTTCTTCGCAGGACGGGATGCTGCCTTGGCGCCCGACGAGGCGCTCCGGGCCGGGGCGGCTCTCTTAGGCGGACGTGCTGCCGCCTTCTTCGCTGCCGTCACTTCGACCTCCTCAAGGCTCGGCCCACGACGTGGTCGCGACCGATCACTGGCACTGGGGCAGGACCGCCCCCGACATCCGGCGGGCGGGTGACGATACCGTGCCCAGCCCGATGCGGCAATCCGACGGTGGGAACTTGTCCCAGGGACCATACCGTCGCGGCCCCGACCTTCGAGCAGGCGTGGCCCGGTGGTGGTGAGAGCAGGACCGCAGGCACCCGGTGCACGGTGCCGGCCCGGGCCGTGCCACCCGCCGGGGGCCGCCACGGGCGACCCGCGGCGCCGCCCTACAGGGGAAGGGGGGCGTTGGCGCTGGTGGTGGTCGGAGCGACCGCTCCGGTGGGCCGCATGTCGGCTTCCTCGCCGCTCGGACCGGTACCGGTGCTACCGGCGACCGGTGCACCCTGCGAGGGCCCGGCGGGGCGGTTGCCGCCCTGGATGACGGTGGCATGGGGCGCAGTGGGACTCGGCGTGTGGACCGTCGTCTCTTTGGCCTCCGCAGCCGGCGGGGGGGCCTCGTGCGTGGGGTTCGGCTGCACATTCTGGTCGACCCACCGCAGGATGTCACCCAACGCCGTGCGGAGCCGGTTGCGCTCACCCTCGAGGTGCTGCGACATGGTCTCGACCTCGTGCGAGAGCCTGCCCCGCGTCTCTTCGAGGCGGCTGATCTCCTCCCGCAGGCGTTGCTCCGACTCTGCGGCGATCTGGGTCGCCTTGGCCGTGGCCTGTTCGGTCAGCAACCGCGCCTTGGCGTCCGCCTCGGCGATCAGCCTGGTTGCCTGGGCCTCGGAGTCGGCCTTCGTCTCGTCGACGAACTTCTGGGCCAGCAGCAGCGTTCGCTGCAGCGTGTCGTCGCCCACCACGGCTTCGGAGCTTGGTTGGGCCGGCTGTTGCTCGAGCGTCGATTCGAGGTGGGAGATGCGCTCCGCCGCTTGGCGGAGGCGCTCCCCGCTCTGTCGGAGCTGCTCCTGCAGTCCCTCGGCCTCGACCGCGGCCTTTTCGAGGTACTCGTCCACGTCGTCTCGGTGATAGCCCTTGAGGGTCTCACGGAACTCGACGGTGCGGAGCGAATCGAGAGCAGATTGCGAGGCGTCCATGCGCCCATGCTAGCGGCGGAACCCAGCGTTTCCGTGGATCACACCCAGGAATTCCGGGGAACTTCGCCCCGCTCCCCCGTCAGGCCGCGACCTGCCCCGAGGGCTGGGGATTCACGATGAGAAGAGCGGGATGAGGACGACGAGGACGATCAGGAAGACCACCATCACCGAGAGGTCGAGGCCGACCCCACCCACCCGTACCGGCGGGATGATGCGCCGGATGGGCCGGAGCACCGGTTCGCAGATGGCAGACAGGACGTTCTGCACCTTGCGCACCGGGGAGTCGTAGGCCAGCCGGCCGGATGCCGTGAACCAGCTCAGGATCGAGTAGGCGAACAAGACCAGCAGGAACAGGTCCAGGAGGGTGACGATGATTCCGAACATGGCGCCTCATTCCCCTTCTGATCGGGTGGCGACGAGCGTGCCCTCGCTCAGGGATTGACCAGTCCGCGATCGGCCAGGCGCTGCCGCTCTTCGTCGGACACCTTCACATTGGAGGGAGTCAGCAGGAACACCTCGTCGGCGACCCGCTCCATGCCCCCGGACAACGCGTAGGTCACCCCGCTGCAGAAGTCGATCATCCGTCGCTGCAGATCGCGATCGGCGCTCTGCATGTTGACGATGACGGGCTGGTTGTTCATCAGCCGGTTGGCGATCTCCTGGGCGTCGGCGAACCGGCCGGGAGCGACGATGTGGACCCGGGCGCCGGCCGTCTCCTGGGAGATGGGCCGGACCGATGACGAGACCGTCGTCCTGCCCGCCATCGGGGGCGGCGATGCGGCCACCGCCGTGCCGGCGGTCTCGTCGCGGGTGAGGGTCCGGATCCGGGGGTTGGCAACCGATGCGACCGGCTCATCGACGTCGTCGAGTGGGGCCGCCGATCGCTGGCCCACCCGGCCGACCGGCGCCGGCGACCGCGACTCGTAGTCCTCGTAGTCGTCGTAGTCGTCGTCGACGAGACCCAGATAGGCCATCGTCTTTTTCATGAACGAAGCAGGCATCGTTTCCTCCTGTTCACAGCGTAGTGCGTGGCTCCGCGAGCAGGTGGACAGCCAGACCGGCTCCGACGCCGGCGAGTTGGGGCGGAAAGGCGCCGTTCAGGACTCCACGCCCGGCCGGTGCCGGGCGGGCGGGCGTCCCGTCCGCCCGGGGGCCCGGTCCCCGAACAGGGCCCGTCCCAACCGCAGCATGGTCGAGCCCTCTGACAGCGCCACCTCCAGGTCATCGGACATGCCCATCGACCGCACGGGCAGGTCCAGCGAGTCGGCCAGGGTAGACACGAGGGCGAATCCCGGCCGGGCGTCCTCGGGCGGGCCGGGCGGGCCCACGGCCATGAGCCCTGTCACCTCGAGGGCCTCGTCCCGCAACGCCGCCACCAGGTCCCCTACCCGGTCAGGCTGGCATCCCCCCCGCCCGGGGAGACCGGCCACGTCCACCTGGACCAGCACCTTGGCGTCCGGCGACCGCCTGGCGATGGCGCGACCCTCCTCGACCCGGGCCACGCCCTGCCACCAGGTCACCACCGGGGCCAGGCGGCCCACCTTGTTGCGCTGCACGGCCCCGAGGAAGTGCCACACCGCCCCCGACCCGGTGCCGACGGCACGGGACTTGGCCACCAGGTCGTCGGCATAGTTCTCGCCGATCTCGGTCAAACCGGCGCCGAGGGCCGCTTCGACCGCCTCCGGGCCGAACCCCTTGGTCACGGCGACGATCCGGACGGACCTCTCATCGCCGCGGGCCGAGGCGATCCGGACGCCGACCTCCTCGAGCCGCCGGGTGAACCCCCCAGTGTCGAACGGGGCCTCCGTCATCCCCCGGCGCCCCCTTCGGACCAGACGATCATGGCCTGTCGCCCGCTGTCACGGCGGGCCCGATGGGAGAAGTAGCCCCCGGCGCAGGCGGTACAGGCGTCGATCCCCACCGTCTCCGTCGCGCCGCCGGCAACCAGTGCCGCCGACACGGTCGCCCGCAGGTCGAGCGCGGGTCGGCCGGCGGTGGTCCTTCCGACCACACCCTGGCCGTAGGCGCCGGCCAGGTGGCCGAGGTCGCCCTCGGAGAACTCGTAGCAGCCGGCGTGGATGCACGGGCCGAGCGCACCCACCACCTCGGTGGCACCCGTGGCCCGCATGGCCGCCACGGCCGCCTCCACCACGCCTCCCGCCAGTCCGCGCCATCCGGCGTGCACGGCGCCGAACACGCCCTCGGGGCTGCCCAGGGCGATCGAGGCACAGTCAGCGGTCAGTACGGAGACGGCTACCGACGGGTCCGCCGACACCAGGCCGTCGCACGATCCGGCCGGGACCGCCTCGACCTCCCGACCCGGGGACGGGAGCGGGCCTCGGGGGCCACCGGCTGCGGAGACGAGCACGGTGGACCCGTGGACCTGATCCATCCACCGGACCTGGCGGACCGGGGTCGGCCCAACCACCGCACGGGTGACGTGAGCCGTCCACTCCTCGAGCCCGGCGCCGGGGTGGGTCTCGACCGTCGAGGGCCGAAGGTCGCCCCACGTGGCGTCGCTCCAGGCGGCATGCACGGTCCCGACGATGAGGACGGGGGCGAGGCTCCGGTTCAGCGAAGGAAGGAGGGCACGTCGAAGTCGTCGTCGCCCAGGTCGATGTCGTCGTCGGCCGGCGCGGCGAAGATGTCCTCGTGGGCGGCCTCTGCGCCCAGCACCCGGCTCCGGGTCTCGTCGCGGCCGGCGGACTCGGTATGGCCCGCTCGCCCTGGCGTCTGGGCCTCCCAGCGCGCGAAGCCGGCGGCGATCACCGTGACCCTCACCTCCTCGCCCATGCTCTCGTCGATGACGCTGCCGAAGATGATGTTGGCGTCCGGGTGGGCCACGCCGTGGATGATCTCCGCGGCCTCGTTGACCTCGAACAACCCGAGGTCGGGCCCGCCGGCGATGTTGAGCAGGATGCCTCGAGCCCCCTCGATGGACGCCTCGAGCAGGGGGCTGGTGATGGCGGCACGGGCGGCGTTGACCGATCGCCCCTCGCCGGTGGCCGACCCGATCCCCATGATGGCGGTGCCGGCGTTGGTCATGATCATCTTCACGTCGGCGAAGTCGGTGTTGATCAGGCCGGGCACCGTGATCAGGCTGGTGATGCCCTGGACACCCTGCATCAGGACCTCGTCGGCCATCTTGAAGGCGTTGACCATGGACGTCTTCTCGTTGGAGACGGTCAGCAACCGGTCGTTGGGGATGATGATCAGGGTGTCGACCTTCTCCTTCAGGTTCTGGATTCCCGCTTCGGCCTGCACCGATCGACGTCGGCCCTCGAAGGTGAAGGGGCGGGTGACCACGCCGATGGTCAGCGCACCCAGCTCCTTGGCGATCTCGGCCACCACTGGGGCCGCACCGGTGCCGGTACCGCCGCCCTTGCCGGCGGTAATGAAGACCATGTCCGCGCCCTTGAGCGCCTCCTCGATCTCCGAACGGTGCTCCTCGGCGGCCAGGCGACCGACGTCGGGATCACTCCCCGCGCCCAGACCCCGGGTCAGCTGACGCCCGATGTCGAGTTTGAGGTCGGCATCGCTCATGAGCAAGGCCTGGGCGTCGGTGTTGGTGGCGATGAACTCGACGCCCCGTAGCCCTGCCTCGATCATGCGGTTGACGGCGTTGACACCGCCGCCCCCCACTCCCACCACTTTTATTACGGCGAAATAGTTATTCTGCGCCGGAACGGTCATCTAATCCCTTACCCTCGACCAAAGGTTGAAACCGTTCCAACCGGCGAGTTGGTGCCCACGATACGGTCAGCGGAGTACCTGGTCAAGCACGGTCGACGGCCGGAGGACACGGTGGTGGGCCAGATAAGCCCCAGTTCGCCGCCTTCAACCGCTGACCGCCGGGGACTGGGGCACCGTGACGTCGATGGTGGACGTGCTGTGCAGCGAGCCGTGGGCCAGGATGGCGGCCACGTCCTCGTACTTGGTGGGGAGATCGGTGGCGGTCCCGAGCAAGACGGTGATCCCCGAGTTGAGCACCGTGCTGATGGTGGCGTCGGGAGCGACGGTCACCGACACCACTTGGGCGGAGAACGCGGGCGGCAGAGTGCGGGCCACCGTGAGCCCGGCCGCCGCCGACGCGGGCAAGGAGCCTCCCACCGCCGACGGGGGAATCACCCTGCCCGGGGCGTGCACGGCGAACACGGCCAGACCGGGCAAGCGGGCGGGCTGGACCTGCAGCGTCCGGCCGTAGCCGTCCAGGGTGGACCACGAGGCTCCGGGGCCGGCCATCTGGACCGAAGGCACCCGCTCGGTGACGGCAATCTGGATGCCGTCCGGCCAGTGGCGACTGACCCGGGCGGTGGCGATGAAGGGCAGCGCCTCGACCCGCGCCGCCGTCGCCCCGGGGTCCGTGCTGATCAGCGGCGGGTGGTGGGCGAGGCCGGCGGCCGCCACGATCGAGGCCGAGCTGGTGTGCGGATGGGGGCCGGTGACCGTCACCACCTGGGCACTGAACAGCGGCGTGTGCAGGAGCGCCACCACCCCGGTCACCAGGCCCAAGGCGACGACCACCCCGAGGACCCACAGGAGGCGCCGCCGGCCCCGGCTGCGCTCGACGGCCACCCGGCGCTGCCGGATCCGGGGATCGATCGGGGCCAGTTCGTCCACGGGCGGGGTCATCCGGCACCCGTCTCGGAATCGGCGAACCCGATGAGGCGGACCTCGGGGCGGAGGGCCACGCCCGTGGCCTCTTCCACCGCGGCCTGCACGTGGCGGATGAGACGCTCCACATCGTCGGCCGAGCCGTCCGGATCGGCCTGGATGAAATTGGCATGCTTGGTGGAGACCTGGGCGCTCCCGATGCGGAGGCCCTTGAGCCCGCACTCATCGATCAGCCGGCCGGCGGAATCGCCGGGGGGATTGGTGAACACCGATCCGGCGTTGCTCCCCCCGGGCTGGTTGGCGCGCCGCCATCGCACGATGGCGTCGATGG
>DASZJN010000028.1:0-2387 GCA_035948045.1 Acidimicrobiales bacterium
ACGGGACACGGGGAGCTCTGCCGGCTCCGGTGCGGGAACAAGGCGACCCCGCCGCCAGCTCACGGTTGCTGCCCGACCGGCGGCACCGACACTGCCTGTGCGACGGGCGGAGCCCCCGGCAAGCTGAAGGCGAGGGCCCCCGCCTGCCATGTGAGGTCGAGATCGGAGCCCCCCGCGAAGCGACCGTCGAGCTCGAGAATCATGGTGCCGTGGGCGAACGCCCACAACGCCTGGGACAGGTAGGCCTGACCGGCCACGATGAAGAACGGCTCGCCGGCCCAGTCTTCCAGGCCGACCAGGAGGTCAGCTCGGGGAAATGCCGACGACGTGGTGAGCCGGTAGCGGTTGGGATGGGAGGTTGCCTCGGACCGGTAGGCAGCCAGGAGCGAGGCCACCGGGCCGTCGGGCCCGGGGTCGGCCACGGAGTGGTGGAGGGCGTCACCCATGTCGAAGAGGGCGTCCTCCACCAACGCCACCTCCAGCGCCGCTTTGCTGTCGAAGTGCTTGTAGATGGACGGGGCCCGCATGCCGACGAGTTCAGCCAGATGCCGCATGGTCAGCGCGTCGGTTCCTTCGGTCTCGAGCAGGCCGAGCGCCGCCCGAACCAGGTCCGCCATCCTGGCCGAGCGGACCCGGGGCTCGGGCCTGGACGTCACACCGAGTCCCCGATGGACCTCGGTCACCCCGCGGCCCGGATCAGGAATACCGGGTGACGGGGGGCCTCAGCCTCGATCTCCTCGTCCGTCGAATCGGCGTCGATCCCGTGAAAGAAGGCTCCGACCTCCATCTTCCACCGACGCAGATAGGCGCGCAGCACGACCGTCTTGTCATGGCCCGACACCTCGCTGGCCACCCAGTGCGTCCGGGTACGACCGAGCAGGAGGTCGAGCCGCCCAGCGGCGGCACGGACGTTGCGCACCCACTGTCCCTCACCCCGGGCCGAGACCAGATAGCGGTCCCCGTCGAGCTCCAGGACGTTGACGGGAACCCGTTGGAGCGTCCCGGTGGCGCGGCCAGGGACCTCCAGCACCCGGCTCCCCCAGACGCTGAGTCCGACCCGGGTGAGGCCGGCCACGCCCTTGTTGGCCACATTCCGGGTGAACCAGCCGGGCCGCCGGTAGTCGGCGCCCTTGGGCGTCTCGGCGGGTCCGGACCGCTCCGTCCCGGGAACCTCGTCCTGATCGCTCCCCTCTTCGCTTCGTCCTTCTGTCATGGCCTTCCTCCTTCTGACTTGGGCTTCTGCCGTAAGCTAACGCTGTTAGCTCCAGAATAACTAACGGTGTTAGCCTTGTCAACCCTCCGGCGAGCGGCTCACCACTTCGTCCCCGGCAGACTTCGGCCACGCGGGTCCAGAGCCATGGCCACCGGCCGTTACGGCCGAAGCGCCCCAATGCTCCGCATCGCACACCGTGCATCGCTCGCTATACATGGGGTCTGCATTCCCGGGGTCCGCAAGTCGAACGAGGTGACGTGAACGATCCGCTCGGAGACGGTGGCGTCGAGGACAACCAGGTAACGGTGGGAAGTTCCCACCCCGAGCACCGCTGATCGAGGGCGGTCGGCCGTGTTGCGAGACGAGCGGATCCTCCTCACGGGCCCGACCGGGCAGATCGGCCTCCCCATGGCCGACTACCTGAGCCGGGACAACGAGGTCTGGGGCGTCGCCCGCTTTGGCGACTCGGCGGCCCGGGAGCGGGTGGAAGCCCTCGGTGTCATCACGCGGTCCTGTGACATCGGGAAGGGCGAGTTCGACATGCTGCCCACGAACTTCACCTACCTGGTCCACCTGGCCGCTTACCAGGGGCCGGGAACGAACTACGACTACGCCATCACCGTCAACGCCGAGGGCGCCGGCCTGCTGATGCAGCACTGCCGGACGGCCAAGGCGGCGCTGGTCATGTCGACCTCGTCGGTCTACCGGCCTCACCAAGACCCGATGCACGCCTTCGTCGAAGGGGACCCGGTCGGCGGTGGCACCAGCCCCTGGGCACCGACCTATGCCGTCTCCAAGATCGCCCAGGAGGCCGTGGTCCGCCAGAACGCCCGGTCCCTCGGCCTGCCCACGCTCATCGCCCGGATGAACGCTTCCTACGGACTGAACGGTGGCCTCCCCACCCTCAACCTCGGCGCGGTCCTGGCCGGCACGCCGATCATCGCCCGCTGGGACCCGTGCCCCTACACGCCCATCTTCCAGGACGACATCAACGAGCAGGTCGAACCGTTGTTGGGCGCGGCCAGCGTGCCGGCAACCATCGTGAATTGGGGCGGCGACGAGATCGTTACCATCCAGGAGTGGTCGGCCTACCTGGGCGAGCTCACCCGCCTCCCGGCCGAGGTGGTGGTCTCGGAATCCGTCGGGTCCCACCGGGGCATGGTCTCCGATGCCG
>DASZJN010000029.1:0-3816 GCA_035948045.1 Acidimicrobiales bacterium
TTCCCCGCAGGCTTCCTGGGATGAGCAAGATCCGGAGTGTTCTGACCATCCAGCCGTGAACCTCGTGTTCGATGTCGAGTTCCGCTCAGCGTAGCGATGCCCCGGCGAGTTTGGGCGAACCCGTCGCCGCCGATGCCGGGAGCCCCAGAGGGCGATGGTGCCTCCGGCCCCGCCGGATCCTCGCCGATTTTCTGGAACGCGGCACACCGGGCGATGGAGGAATGAGGCAAGCCCTGGGGGCCCGTGCAGCCGCCCTCTACCCGGCCAGGAAGCTCAGACGGACTTGGCGGCGCGGGTTGTCACGGTTGGTGTCCACCAGCACCAGGCTCTGCCACCTACCCAGCTGGGGCGTCCCACCGATGACGGGTACGGACACCGAAGGGCTCAGGAACGCCGGGACGACATGATCGGCCCCGTGGCCCTCGGAGCCGTGCCGGTGGTGGTAGCGGTCATCGCGCGGCAGGAGTCGGCGTAGCGCCTCCTCCAGGTCATCCTCCGAGCCTGAGCCCACCTCGACGAGGGCCAGGCCCGCGGTGGCATGGGGTACGAAGACGTTCACCAGTCCCTCACCGAGGTGGGCACAGAACCGTTCGAGCTCGCCGGTCAGGTCGATGATCGTCCGGCCGGTGGTGTCGATGGCAATGAGCGAGGAGTCCATTCCCCATCATCGCGCCCGGTGAGAGCGACCGATCAGAGGCGCCGGGTGGTCGAACCCTGTGCTTCGACCCGGTGGGGCAGGGCCCTCAGCGACACGACCACGTACAGTGAGCCGATGACCGAGCTCCTGAGGGGTCGGCTCCACAACGCCGACGCGGCGCCGACGCGGGGCGAGGTGGTGGAGACGGTGGCGGTGGTGTCGGGCGTCCGCATCGAGCAGATCCTCAGCGGTGAGCTCGCAGCCCCGATCGACTACGTCCAGGACCACGACGAATGGGTGGCCGTTCTGGCCGGGGGAGCACATCTCGTCGTCGAGGAGAAGTCCTTCAGCCTCTCGGCGGGGGAGTGGCTTCTGCTTCCCGCCGGCGTCCCTCACCGCCTGGTGTCGACGATCCCCGAAACCAGCTGGTTGGTCGTGCGCGCTCCGACGGTGCCAGGCCGGGGCTAAGCCGGGGCTAGGCGGGGGGCGATAGGTTCATGCCCGTGGGTGACGATACGCACCGATCAGGTACGAGGACCGGCACCGGCGCTGCGGCGCGGATGCACCGCCTTCCCTCGTCATGAGCGACGCAGGTGGAATCACCGGGCAGCGGTGCCCCTGGGCCGAGAGCTCGGATGCGATGCGGCGCTACCACGATGAGGAGTGGGGCGTCCCCTCCCACGATGACCGGCATCTCTTCGAACTGCTGATCCTCGAGGGGGCGCAAGCCGGCCTCTCCTGGTCGACGATCCTCAACAAGCGAGCGGGCTACCGTCGGGCGTTCGACGGCTTTGATCCCAGCCCGATCGCCCACTATGACGAAGCGAAGCTGGCGGAGCTGCTCGAGGATCCCGGCATCGTGCGCAACCGCCTCAAGGTCCGGGGGACCGTGACCAACGCACAGGCGTTTCTCGCCACGGCTGACGAATTCGGAACGTTCGCCGAGTACCTGTGGTCGTGGGTGGACGGAGCTCCCATTGCCAACCGACCCCGTTCGATGGCCGATCTCCCTGCCCGCACGGACCTCTCCGACCGCATCGCCAAGGACATGAAGCGGCGAGGGTTCACCTTCGTCGGATCGACGATCATCTACGGCTACCTGCAGGCGGTCGGGATTGTCAACGACCACCTCGTTACCTGCCCGGCAGCAGGCGGACCACTCACGTGAGGACGGGGACGGCTGAACCGGTCGGCAGCCCGTGAGGCTGGCTGCCGATCGCTGCGAGGACCTGCTCAGAGCGTCTGACCACGGCGTGCTCACGACGCTGCACCCCGATCGGGGCGTCGACGCCGTCCCGACCTGTTTCGTCGTGGACCCGACGACTCGGGCCGTTGCCATTCCCGTTGATCGGGTGAAGCCGAAGGCTTCGGTGGACCTGCAGAGGACCCGGAACCTCGACCACGATCCGCGCGCCGCACTCCTGTGCGAGCACTGGGACCGATCGGAGTGGTCGACGTTGTGGTGGGTCCGGACGTCGATGGTCCGGGCCACCGTCGACCCCGGCCGGCGGGCCGAGTTCGAGTCGCTGCTGCGACTCAAGTATCCGCAATACGAGGGCCACACCTTCGCCGACCTGTTGGCCTTTCGGATCACGCAGATCGTCGGCTGGTCCGCCTCTCCTGTGTGAGCATCGATGCGCACCCGGTGGGCCCCGATGATGCCGGAGGCCGAGGGGCACCGGGTGTCGCGGCACGGCCCCGGCGTCGGAGCGGTGAGGCGTCCCAGGGCGGGTGTCCCAGGGCGGGTGTCCTGGCGGAAGTCCACGGTGAGAGGATGGCAGGCATGGGCCTCGTGACCGGGACTCGGGCACTCGAGCGCGGCAGCCGCGCTTGGCCTTCGGTGGCGGCGCTCCCCTCCGGGCCGGGGAACGTCGATGTGTGACTGCCTCGTTGCCCTCGCCGATGACGGGGTCATGTTCGCCAAAAACAGCGATCGGGATCCCAATGAGGCCCAGGTGCTGGAGTGGGTGGCGGCTGCCGATCATCCGGCCGAGGGCCGTGTGTCGTGCACGTGGATCGACATCCCTCAGGCTCGCCACACCCACGCCGTGGTGCTGTCCAGGCCGTGGTGGATGTGGGGAGCGGAGATGGGGGCCAATGAGCATCACGTCGTGATCGGCAACGAGGCGGTGTTCACCAAGGGATCCCCCGGTGAGAAGGCTCTTCTGGGGATGGATCTCCTCCGCCTCGCCCTCGAGCGGGCGGCCACGGCCGATGCAGCGGTGTCGATCATCGTCGAGTTGCTGGAGCGCCACGGACAGGGGGGTCCCTGCAGCCACGAGCGCCCAGGATTCACCTATGACAACAGCTTTCTGGTGGTCGATCCGAACGGAGCCGTGGTATTGGAGACGGCCGGCCGGGAGTGGGCCGTCGAGCGCGTCACCGGCCCGGGGCGCAGCATCTCCAACGGCCTCACCATCCCAGTGTTCGCCAAGGCTCACGGCAATCCCGCCCGCACGTGGGTGGCCTCCGCCTCCACTCGGCGACGGGCTACCCAGACGTCGGCCAGCGGCGCCACGGGGCCGGGCGATCTGATGGAGGCGCTGCGAGGCCACGGCACGGCAGGCGGCCCGCGATGGTCCCTCGTCCACGGTGGCCTGGTTGCACCCTGTGTCCACGGCGGCGGCATTCTGGCGTCGAGCCAGACGACGTCGTCGTGGGTGTCGGACCTGCGGCACGGGAGCAGGCACTGGGCCACGGCCACCTCCGCCCCCTGCACCTCCATCTTCAAGCCCATCGAGGTTGGCGTACCCGTGGACTGCGGGCCGGAGCCGACCAACGTCTTCGATCCTCGGAGCCTGTGGTGGCGGCACGAGCTCCTCCACCGGCGCACGATGGTCGCCTACTCCACGCTGATGCCCCGTTACCGCTACGCGCGCCATCGAACCGAGGCCCGCTGGATCGCCGACCCGCCTCCCTCCGAATCGTCGTTCCGGGCCGCCGATCAACTCGAACGCCGGTGGTTGGACGACATCCGGGGCGCCCACATGAGCGACGGCCGACCGGCATGGGTCCGACGCACGTGGCGTACCATCGATCGGGCGGCCGGTCTGGACGAGGAGCTGTCAGATGACCCACACTGAGGTACTCGTGATCGGAGCCGGGCTGTCCGGGCTCGCCGCCGCTCGCGCCCTGCAGGCATCAGGTGTGGAGGTGACCGTGCTCGAGGCACGGTCACG
>DASZJN010000030.1:0-8168 GCA_035948045.1 Acidimicrobiales bacterium
CGTCGGCATGCTACTTGCCGACCACCCCGCTTAGCGGGGGACCGGCCAACGGGGCCCCGTGTCCGCCGACGAGGGTGGTTCGGCCGCCTGCTCAGCCGGGCTGGTCGGGACGGAGAAAGCGCTGTTGTGGATCCCAGCGACGAAGGACCTCCACCTCGTCATCGGTCGGGTTCGCCAATTCGGCCACGTGGTCGGCGACCGTGACCTCCCAACCGCAGATCCGGCGGACCCGCTCGACGCGTTCGTCGAGGGGTTCGGGCCCCTCGGGCACGGCGGTCAATACGAATGCACCCTCCCCGCGCTCGAAGGTGGCCAGGTCGGTCACCAGGGCCCGCACCCTGGCCCCCGGTGAGGTGATGTAGGGCACATCGTCCACGGTGCGGCGGGGGGCCAGGGTGGCCACCACCACCACCTCGTCGGCGGCCGAGGCCACATCGTTGCCCCCTCCTGACCCCACCAAAAAGGCCCGACCGGGGATCACCGTCGAATTGATGTTGCCGTACCGGTCGATCTGGGCCGCCCCGAGGCAGCCGAGCAGGCGGGTGCCGGGACCACCCGCCAACGTCGAGAGCACCGCCTCGCTGTCACTGACCATGGTGGCACTCGGGAAGCTGCGGTGATTGAACACGAACGGGTCGGCCGGCGTGGGCTCGTAGCCCCACAATCCGAGCTCGGCGGTGAGCACGGCGTGAGACCCGGCACGGCGGGCCGCTCGGACGGCCAGCCAGGCCGACAGGTTGGCCACGCCCGCCCCGGCCAGTACGGCGTCGAATCCGCCGTCCGAGACCCTGGCGGCGACATGGCGGGCCCCGTAGACCGCGGCCCTCTCCCAGGCTCCGACGGGTGCGTCCAGGTCCGGAGGGTGGGCGACCTCGTCGTCGCGCCACGAGTCCGGATCGGCCCGACGGCGCAATCGGGCGATCCGGGGCCGGCCCAACTGTGCGAGGTAGTCGGTCTGGTTCGCCGGGTCCAGCACCCAGCGCCGGATCCAGGCGTCGAAGTCCGCCCCGCGGCTGGCCTCCCGTGTCTCCTCCCAGAACTCGAGGTCCTCGCCATATGCTTCGACTGGGAAGTGGGGTGTGTACAGGCCGCCGGGATGAGCGCCCAGCGGCACCTCGCACAGGGCGAGCACCCGGTGGGCGGGAACCTTGACCAGGTGGGCCCAGGGACGGATGTCGTCGACGATGCGCTCCACGGTCACGATGGCGCCGCGCCGGGCCGCCAGCACGCCCCAGACTCCCTCGAGGAGCGGGGGGCTGAGGGCGACGTTGCCATGGCGGTCGGCCAACGGTGCGTGGATGAGGGCAACGTCGGGTGCATAGGGAGCCAGCAACCCGACCTGGCCGCCGAAGGGCGAGTCGACGACGGCGAAGCCCTCGTTGGCCTCCATGCTCGACCCTTGCAGCGAGAGGGTGGTGACGGCCGGCAACCCACGGGCCGCGGCCTCCAGGCGTTGGAGGAAGGTCAGAAACGACCAGTGCTCCACCTCCACCTCCCCGCTCAGGTAGGCGTCCCCGAACCACTTGTTGGGCGTGAAGTTTGGGAAGACGTCGCCCGAGTAGCCGGTCACCACCCGCTTGAGCAGCCTGCCCCGGAACAGCACGGCTCCGAGGCTGGACAGGCTGAGCATGACCAGGGTGAACTGGGGGTCGCGACCCCACCACTGCCGCACCACCTCGCGCGCCGCCGCCGTCCAACGCGAGTGCCCGGTCACCACATGGATGGCGTCCCCGGCCTCCACATGACGCCCCACCGCCTCCTCGAGAGAGACAAGGGGGGAATTCATGAGCGGACAGGGTTCTGGCGCACAGGCGCAGACCGTAGTTGAGCCGGCTACCTCATTCGAGAAAGTCGGCGTCGTTACACTGACGCCATGATCCGCTACGAGGTCGGTGACGACCATGTCGCCCGGCTGACCCTCGATCGACCCGAGGCCAAGAACGCCCTGAGCGTCGAGATGCGCGACGACATCGTGGCCCGGGTGCGTGAGGCTCGGGCCGACGGCCGGGTGAGATCGCTGCTCATCACCGGCGTCGGCGACGCCTTCTGCTCAGGCATGGATCTCCGGCAGTCGACCGTGGGATCCGCCGGCGGCGCCGGTTTCGATCCCCGGACCACCAGCGAGGCCCTTCGGGTGGGTGTGCAGGCGTTCATCCGCGAACTGTGGGAGCTCGACAAGCCGACGGTTGCCGCCGTCAACGGAACGGCCGTCGGCCCGGGGGCCCACCTGGCCCTGGCGTGCGATTTCGTACTGACCTGTGAGCAGGCCACGTTCGTCTGGTCCTTCGCCCGTTGGGGGCTGGTGGTCGACGCCGGTGGGGCCTACCTCCTGCCCCGTCTGGTCGGTCTGCCCAAGGCAAAGGCGATGGTGATGCTCGGCGACAGGGTGGGCGGGGCGGAAGCCGTGGCCCTGGGCCTCGCCTACCGATGCGTCCCCACACCGGACGAGTTGGCCACCGCAGCCTCCGAGCTGGCCGTCCGCCTGGCCGCGGGACCCACCCGTTCCCTCGGCCTGTCCAAGATGCTGCTCAACTCCAGCTTCGAGACATCGCTGCCCGAGTCGCTCGAGCGGGAGGGCCAGGCCCAGGCCATGGCCGCCACCTCTCCCGAGATGGCGGAGGGGATGGCGGCGTTCAAGGAGCGCCGCTCGCCCGACTTCCCCGGCGTGCGTTGACCGACTCGATCCCTCCTGGCACGAGCGGGGTGTCGGAGGCGGCCCCCGACGCCCCGCTGTCCGGCCTGCGGGTCATCGACGTGGGAACCCGGATCAGTGCCCCGTTCTGTGCCGGGCTCCTGGGCGAGATGGGTGCCGAGGTCATCAAGGTCGAACAGCCCGACGGCGGCGACTTCATGCGGACCATCGGACCCTTCGCCGTGGATGGGGACGGCCACGACTACTCACTGTGGTGGGCGGTCGAGGGCCGGGGTCGCAAGGGGATCACCCTCGATCTCCGCCAGCAGCAGGGACAGGATCTCTTCCGACGCCTGGTCGCCACCGCCGACGTGGTGTGCGAGAACTTCCGACCCGGCACCCTGGAAGGGTGGCACGTCGGCCCCGATGACTGCGACCCCCGCCTGGTCTGGGCCCGCATCAGCGTCTTCGGCCAGGACGGGCCGTACTCCGAGCGGCCGGGCCTGGACCGCATGGGTATCGCCTACGGCGGGCTGCTGGCCATCACCGGCTATCCCGACCGGCCCCCCGTCCGGCCCGGCGTGACCATCTCGGACTACCTGACCGGGGCCTTTGCCGCCGAAGCGGTGCTGGCCGCCCTCTACCGCCGTGATCGACCGGGCACGGGAACCGGGCGGGGGGGCGTGGTGGACGCCCCCCTCTACGGAGCGGTGCTCCGCATCCTCGAGTGGACCATCGCGGGCCAGGATCGGCTCGGGATCACCCGCCAGCGACAGGGCAACCGGCTGGCCAATTCGGCCCCACTCGACAACTACGCCACCTCGGACGGGCGCTACGTATGCATCGTCGGTGGCTCGGACGCCAACTTCAAGCGGTTGTGCCGCGCCATGGGACGCCCGGAACTGGCCCAGGACCCCCGCTGGTCGACCTTGAGAAGGCGGGTCGCGGACGCCGACACCATCAACGACCTGGTGGCCGAGTGGGCCGCCGCCCGCACCGCCCGCGAGGTCGAGGAGGTCTGCGTGGCCCACGGGGTCCCGGTGGGTGTGGCCTACGATGCGGCGGAGATCATCGCCGACCCCCACGTGATCGCCCGCGGCGACCTGGTCGAGGTCGATGATCCGTTTGCCGGGCCACACCTCCAGCAGGGGCCGTTCCCCCGCCTCGACGACCAGAGGCCCGCGGCCCCGGCGCCCGCCCCGTCCCTCGGCCAGCACAATCGCGAGATCTGGTGCGATCTGGTCGGATTGGCGGAGGACCAACTGGAGGCCCTCATGGCTGCCGGCATTATCTGATGGCTGTCTGATGGCCGGATCCCGGCCCCCTCGGCGGGCTCGTCGTCGTTGCTACGCTCCCGACCCGTGACCGCCGTACGGGAGGGCCTGTTCGCCGAGGGGGCGGATCCCCACCTCATCGGGGCCCGCTGTCGCGCCTGCGGGCGCCAGCACTTCCCCGCCTCCGACACCTGCCCCTACTGCGGAGCAGACGCCGTCGACCCCTGCGAGCTGCCCGCCGTGGGTCGCCTCTGGGCATGGACCGCGGTGACGTCCCCCCCGCCCGGGTACCACGGCGCGGTCCCCTACGGCTTCGGCGTGGTGGAGCTCGGGGACTGCATCCGCGTGGTGACCCGGCTGACCGAGCCGGACCCGGCCGCGCTGCACGCCGGGCAGGCCATGCGGCTGGTCCTCGACGATGTCGGTGACGGCTCGGCAGAGGCCGCGCTGTCCTGGGCCTTCGCCCCGGAGACGTCATGATCGGCGTCGGGGTGGCCGGGGTCGGCATCCACCCGTTCGGGCGCTTCGCGGATCAGACGGTGACCGACCTCGGCGTCGACGCCGTCCGCGCCGCGCTGGCCGAGGCCGGTTCGAGCACCTCCCTGCAAGCCGCGTTCTGCGGCACGGCCTACGGCGGCGTGGCCTCCGGTCATCGCGTCCTGGGCCGTTTGGGCCTGACCGGGATGCCGATCATCGACGTCGAAGCGGGATGTGCCAGCGGGGCGGCCGCCTTGATGTTGGCCGCCGCCTCCATTCGCAGCGGTCAGTACGAGACGGTCCTGGCCTTTGGGGTCGAGAAGATGCCCAAAGGGATCATCCGCTCCTCGTTCTTCGAGCCGTGGCAGGAAGCCGCGGGGCTCACCGCCACCCCGGCGTACTTCGCCCTGCGGGCCCAGCGGCTCATGTTCACCTCCGGGGTGACCGAGGAGGACCTCGCCGCGGTGGTGGTGAAGAACCGTCGGCAGGGTTCGGCCAACCCCGATGCCATGTTCCGATCCGAGGTCACCGCCGACGCCGTCCTCGACTCCAGGATGGTCTGCGCGCCCCTCCGGCTGTGGATGCTGTGCTCCCCGAATGAGGGGGCGGCCGCGGTCGTGCTGCGCCGGGCCGACCCCAACCGGAGCGGGGTCCGACTCCGGTCATCGGTGGTGCTCTCCCACCTGCCTGGGCCGGTGCTGAGCGAGTCGACACCCCTTTCGGGGAGTTGCGACGACTCCATCCCGTCCCCGACCTGGCGGGCGGCCCAGGCGGCTTACGACGAATCGGGCCTCGGACCCGGCGACCTCGACCTGGTCGAGTGCCAGGACACTGACGCTGCCCGTGAGCTGCTGGCCTACGAGGAGCTGGGCCTGTGCCAGCCGGGCTGCTCGCCGGGGTTGATCCGCGACGGGTCGACGGCCATGGGCGGCCGGATCCCGGTCAACGCCAGCGGTGGGCTGTTGTCCAAGGGCGAGCCCCTGGGGGCGTCGGCACTCGGACAGGTGGTGGAACTGGTTCGCCAACTGCGCGGCGAGTGCGGTACCCGTCAGGTCGAGGGGGCCAGGGTCGGCTTGGCCCACACCATCGGCAGGGGGGCCAACGCCAGCGTGGTCATCCTCACCCGTTGAGGTCGGTCATGACGGGGTCCGATGTCCGCTCCGCCACCAGCTGGGCCCGGTTGACCTTGGTGGCGGCACTCCGGGGGATGGCGTCGACGAACTCGACCGTCTTGGGCACTTTGTAGGCGGCCAGGCGTTGCTTGGCAAAGCCTCTGACCTCATCCTCCGACGGCGGCCCGTCCGGCCGTTCCCGCTCGACAACCGCGTGCACCCGGTGCCCCCACTCGGGATCGGGCAGCCCGATGACCACGACGTCGGCAATCGCCGGGTGTTCGGACAGGGCCGCTTCCACTTCGGCCGGGAACACGTTCGCCCCGCCGCTCACGATCATGTCGACCCGCCGGTCGGCGATGAAGAGGTAGCCCTCAGCGTCCAGACGCCCGAGGTCGCCGGCGGTGGCGAAGCCGTCGGCCGTGGTGGGGAGCGATTGGCTCGAGCCGAGATAGCCGTACATTCCGGTCGTGGTCGACCGCATATAGATCTCGCCGACCTCATCGACGGGCACGTCGTGCTGGTCCTCGTCGAGGATCCGGACCTCCGTGCCCCGAAAGCCCCGCCCGATACTGCCCGGGTGCTCGAGCCACTCATCGCCACGGATGGCGGTGAGCCCGAGCCGTTCGGTCATCCCGTAGCACATGTACAGCCGATCGCCGCCGACCAGATCGATCCAGGTGCGCACCAGGGCCGGTGGGAACGATGCCGCCCCCTGTTGGACCCACACCAGACTCGAGAAGTCCCGACTCTCGATGCCGGGCAGCCGAGCCATGCGGGCCAGCATCGTCGGAGTGGCCGTGAACGTGGTGATCCTCTGTCGCTCGATGAGGTCGACGGCCAGCGCGGCGTCGAACTTGACCATGATGGTGAGCGAGTCCCCGGCCAGCAGATAGGTGAACTGGGCAAACCCGTTGGTGTGGTAGAGCGCGGTGGGGACCAGGATCCGCTGCGTGCCGACTTCGACCCCCCACGCAGCCGGGAACGGTTTGGCCGACGCCAGCAGGACGGCCGGATTGTGATCCATGATCACCTTGGGCGTGCCGGTCGAGCCGCTGCTGCAGATGCCGCTGACCGAGGGCGACACCACCGGTGGGAGCGGGTCGGACGACATGGCGTCGGCCTCGGCGAAGAGATCCGAGCCGTCACGGCCCACCATGAGGGCGGCGTCGAGTACCTGGGCGACCCGGTCTCGCTCCCAGTCCGGCAGGTCCCAGCGCACGGGGACGGGGGCAGCCCCGACCTTCCAGGCCCCCAGCACCGCCTCGACCATCCCCACCGAGTTTGGCAGTTCGAGGCCCACGCGGTCGCCCGCGCCGACGCCGCGGGCGGCGATGGCCCTGGCGACCTGGTTGGAACGTTCGTCGAGGTGGCGCCAGGTCAACTCGGTCAGTGACCCCTGCTCGTCCACCAGGGTCACCGCCACCATGTCGGGGTGCTCGCCGGCCATGGTGCGGATCCGGTCGATGAAGGGGGTGCTGTCAACCATCGGACCCGTCATCGATCCCCCCGGTGCCCGCCGCTCGGCCGCCACCCGCAAATGGGGTGCCTTCGGGCCGAGCGGGACAGGGGCGCAATCATTGGTGCAGCAAACCAGACATCCGACGCCCCGTCGATCGTCTCGCCCCCGGACGCTTGCCCCTCGACATCAGGTGTCCACTCTCACAACGACAGGAGAACCTACCCGGCGGGTGATGGGTCCGCCATCTGCCCCGCCCTCGGGATTGGAGCCGGTCGTGTCGGTATCGCCGCCGGACACCGCGACCTAGAGTCGGCGGGGGGCCCGGCCAGGGTGGAAGGGATCCCCGAGCCGGGGACGGCCCGACCATCCCGTCGAGTCCGACCTTGCCCCGGTGAGTACGAGACGTCGACCCAGGAGGGACCATGAACTACGTGAATCTCGGCAACACCGGTCTGCGGGTGTCGCGTGTGTGCCTGGGCATGATGAGCTTCGGCAACGACAGCGACCGTCCCTGGGTGCTCGACGAAGCGGACACCGAGCCCATCGTCAAGGCCGCGGTGGAAGGAGGGGTCACGTTCTTCGACACCGCCGACACTTACTCCGGCGGGGCCAGCGAAGTGGCCACGGGACGGCTGCTTCCCAAATTCCTCAGCCGCGAGGAGATGGTGGTGGCCACCAAGGTCTTCATGCCCATGACGCCCGGGGAGAACGGAGGCGGTCTGTCCCGCAAGCACATCATGTCCGCCGTCGACGCCTCGCTGGCCAGGTTGGACATGGAGTACGTGGACCTCTACCAGATCCATCGTTGGGACCCCCGGACCCCGATCGAGGAGACGATGGAGGCGCTCCATGACGTGGTCCGGGCCGGAAAGGCCCGGTACATCGGAGCCAGCAGCATGTTCTCCTGGCAGTTCGCCAAGGCCCAACACGTCGCCGACCTCAACCACTGGACCCGGTTCGTGTCCATGCAGCCCCACTACAACCTCATCTACCGCGAGGAGGAGCGAGAGATGATTCCCCAGTGCATCGACCAGGGTGTGGGGATCATCCCGTGGAGCCCGTTGGCCCGCGGCGTGCTGGCCGGCAACCGTACGAGAGAGGGTGCCCGCAACACCACCCGCTCGGACACCGACGGGTTCACCGACTACCTCTACAGCCAGCCCACCGACTTCGACGTGGTCGAGCGGGTGGCCGAGGTCGCCACCGAACGC
>DASZJN010000031.1:0-3926 GCA_035948045.1 Acidimicrobiales bacterium
CACTCCGGCACTATCGAAGCAAGCTCACGAGTGGCGTGTTCGGGACGAGGGTGCGCCTGCCTGCCGACCCCGGGACGGGCCTGAGCTCCGACCGCCGAAGGAGGGGATGATCAGGGCTGCTGTGCCGCGAACTGGTCGAGCAGCGCGGCGGCCTCTTCGGGAACCGAGATCGTGAGGACGAGGGCTTCACCGATGCGCAGGGTGAAGTCGAAGAAGGGGCAACAGGCCTTCTCGCGCTGGGCCAGACGCACGATCTTCTCCAGTTGGGCAGGACCTTCGGACAGGCCCAGGGCCAACTCCGTGGGCGAGACCCGGTGCCGGGTGACCGTCGGCCCGGCCAGGAGGGCCCTCCACTCCTCGAGCTGGGTGACGGCGGCCTGCTCGTCGAGACTGCAGGCGATCGGGATCCGCACGGTCTCAGCGTAGGTGGCGCAGGGCCACCACCGGACCGTGGCGGTTGCCGCCTTTGAGAAGATGAGACACTGACCGGGTGACGCACGGCCGGGCCGAGATTCACGAGCTGCTGGTGGCCAACGACCTGAGGCCCAGTCGGGCGCTCGGCCAGAACTTCGTGGCCGACGGCAACACTGTGCGCCGCATCGTTCGCCTGGCCGACATCGCCCCGGGTCGGCGGGTGGTGGAGATCGGCGCCGGGCTCGGGTCTCTGACGCTGGCCCTGGCCGAGGCCGGCGCCTCGGTCATCGCGGTGGAGGTCGACCGCTACGTCCTGCCGGTCCTTCGTTCGCAGGTCGAACCGCTCGGCGTCCGGGTGGTCGAGGGGGATGCGCTGCGGCTCGACTGGGATGAGCTGCTGGGCGCTGCCCCTCCTCCGGGTGGCTCAGCGGATGACCAGCCGTGGGCCCTGGTCGCCAATCTCCCCTACAACGTGGCCGTGCCGGTGGTGATCAGAGTGCTCGAGGAGGCGCCCCAGGTCTCCTCGCTGCTGGTGATGGTGCAGCGCGAGGTGGGGGAGCGGCTGGCGGCCGAGGCCGGTGACGAGGCGTACGGGGCGGTGTCGGTGAAAGTGGCCTACTGGGCCACGGCCGCGGTGGTGGGGCGGGTGTCCGCCTCGGTGTTCATCCCGATGCCCCGGGTGGAGTCGGTGCTGGTGCGGCTCGACCGGCGTCCCGACCGGCACCTCGGCCCGGGGTCGCCCGAGTACGTGCGCCTCTTCGAGGTGGTGCGGGCCGGATTTGCCCATCGCCGCAAGATGCTGCGCCGGTCGCTCGAGGGCCTGGTCCGCCCGGAGGCGTTCGCGGCCACGGAAACCCGGCCGACCGCCCGGGCCGAGGAGTTGTCGCTGGGCGAGTGGGAGCGGCTGGCCTCCTGGCGGCCCGAGAACATTGCGCCCGCGGGACAGCCGGGGCCCGAGGATCGGCGAGACCGACGTTGAGTTTCCCGGACGCTCCACCATCAGCACGCGGCCCGGGTTCGCCAGCCGTGGAGCTCACCGCCCGGGCCAAGCTAACCCTCACGTTGAGGGTTATGGGTGTCAGGTCCGACGGGTATCACCTGCTGGAGTGCGAGATGGTCACGCTGGACCTGGCGGACTCCCTGTTCGTGGAAGACGGGGATTCCCTCGCCGTCGTGACCGAGCCGCCGCTTGCCTCCATCTGGCCTGTCCACGATGACACGGGGCGGCCGCCGGGCGCCGTCCTGTCCGGACCGGACAACCTGGTGTCACGGGCACTGGAGGCCACGGGCCGGTCGGCACGGGTCACGTTGGTCAAGCGGATCCCCCCCGGAGCCGGCCTCGGCGGCGGGTCGGCCGACGCCGCCGCCCTCCTGCGGTGGGCCGGCTGCCGGGATACCTCCCTGGCAGCAGGCTTGGGCGCCGATGTCCCCTTTTGCATCCAGGGTGGGCGGGCGATGGTCCGCGGTATCGGCGAGGAGATCACGCCCCTGCCCTTCGAGGAGCGGCACTTCGTCCTCCTCCTGCTTCCCTTCGGCGTGGTCACCGGAGCCGTCTACCAGGAGTGGGACGAACTGGCCCGGTGTGGGGCCCTGTCCACGCCCGGGGCCGCCTCCAACGATCTCGAAGCGCCCGCGCTCAGGGTCGAGCCCCGTCTCGGCCCGTGGAGGGACGCTCTGGCGGAGGCGTCGGGGCAGAGCCCCCGATTGGCCGGCAGCGGCTCGACCTGGTTCATCGAGGGGGATCCGGACCAATCGGGCCTGCGAGGGAGACAGTGGCTGCACCTGGGGGACGAGAGGGCGCTGCTGGTTCCGGCGACCACCACCCCGCCACTGCACCAGGACTAGTTGCGCCTGGACGGGGATCCTGCGCGAAGGGGGCGCCTCACCGGTCCGCAGGTTGGCCGGCTCCGCCGTCCGCCTGGGAGCCGGGACGCCTGCCTGAGATCGGGACTACTTGCCCGCCGCCCGCCGCTGCCACCGGGTGGCCTTCAGCATCTTCTTGTGCTTCTTCTTGCGCATGCGCTTGCGGCGCTTCTTGATCAGGGATCCCATGTCGACGGGCACCCTAGCCGACCAGGTCATTTTGCGCCATGCGGGCACCGATCTCAGTCGTCGCTCGCCGCCCCCATCGGCGCCGGCACAACCGGGAGGCTGAACCGGAACAGCGCCCCGCCACCCTCCGCTTGATAGACGTTCACGGTGCCGCCCTCGTCGCGGGCCACCTGGGCCACGATGGCCAGGCCCAGTCCGGAGCCCGGTTGCGCCCGGGCGCCCGGGGCCCGGTAGAAGCGGTCGAAGACGAAGTCGACATCGCTGGCGTCGACCCCGGGCCCGTGGTCCCGCACCACCACCACACCGTCCGAGCAGGTGACTTCGACCACCCCGCCGTCAGGGCTCCATTTGAGGGCATTGTCGAGCAGGTTGTCGACGGCCCGCGCGATCCGTGGTGACGAGCCGGAGACCCAGGTCGGCGCCACGATGGCCTCGAAGACCACGCCCCGGCTCCGACCGTGGGTGGTGGCCACCTCGACCGCCTCCAGCACCACCAGGTCGAGCCGGATGGGCTCGGTGGTCAGGTGGGGCTGCTCGCCCCGGGCCAGCTCGGCCAGGTCGCCGACCAGGCTGGTCAGCTCGTCCATCTGGGTCAGGACGTCGCTGATCAACACCTCCCGCTCGTCGGGAGCCAGCTCCTCGATGCGGCGGGCCACCTCCATGTTGGTCCGCAGGCTGGTCAACGGCGTGCGCAGTTCGTGGGAGGCGTCCAGCACGAGCTGGCGCTGGCTCTCGCGGGAGGTGTCGAGGGCCACCAGCAGCCGGTTGAAGGCCCGCCGCAGACGCCCGAGCTCATCGGGACCGCCCGGGTCGAGACGCTGGGACACGTCCGGGGTCTCGGCGAGCTCCTCGACGGTCCGGGTGAAGTTGTTGAGCGGTCGCAGCACGGTGCGGCCCACGATCAGGCCGAGCACCACGGCGACGCTGATCCCCACCAGGACGATCAGCCACAGCGCGTAGGCCAGGTGGCGGAGCTCCTCGTTGACTCCCGTGAGGGGTGCCGTGATCTGGAGGGCGGCCCCGTTGGGGATGGGGACGAATCCGCTGTTGGCCCGAAAGGCGGGACCGGGCGGGATGGCGACGACGATCTCACGCACATTGGTCCCGTTGACCGTGGTGGAGAGGTACTGGTCCGTCTGCGTGCCCTGGCTGGCCGCGGCCGTCCTCACCACCGCGGGAACGGGGAGCACGACAGGGTCACCGGGGTTGGTGGTGCCGTTGGATAGGACCACCTGCGAGCAGTTCCCGGCCGTGGCGCCCGTGCCACACACATTGTCGATGTTGATGCTGTTGGGGTCACCGATGAGCACCCGGGCCGTCTGGCTCAGCGTCACGTCGACGGAGCCCACCAGCGAGTTGTATGCCACCACATAGGTGGCGATGGAGCCGAGGACGACCACCACGAGCACGGCCGTGGTGGCGGTGAGGACGAGGCGGCCGCGGAAGGTCACGGCCCCGGC
>DASZJN010000032.1:0-16144 GCA_035948045.1 Acidimicrobiales bacterium
GGCCCGACAGGCCGCGGGGAGCGCGGCTGATCGGGTGCGCGACGCGGTGTCGGCCGGACGCGACGAGATGCAGCGGCGGGAAGAGGAGCTCTGGGCCGATCTGGCCGCCCAAGGAGTCGAAGCGGCGGCGGCTGCGCCGCCAGTGGCCGCGCCGACGCCGACGTCCGACCTGCCGGCCGGCGACCCGGGGGCCGGGACTGGCGGCCGATCGATCAAACGGTCGATCAAACGGCCGATCGGACGGTCGAAGCGGACTCTGGCCCGATCGGCGCCCGGCCAGGACCACGAGGATGGTCGGTCGTGACCTCTGGCTCGGCGCCCGACGCAAATAAACTTCGCACCGCCTTCATCGACTTCTTCGCCGAGCGGGGCCACACGGTGGTCCCGTCGGCCAGTCTCATCCCCCATGACCCGTCGGTGCTGTTCACCATCGCCGGCATGGTGCCGTTCAAACCCTTCTTCGTGGGGGACGAGGTGCCGCCGTGGCCCCGGGCGGCATCCGTGCAGAAGTGCTTCCGGACCGTGGACATCGACGTGGTCGGCACCACGCTGCGCCACTGCACCTTCTTCGAGATGCTCGGCAACTTCAGCTTTGGTGACTACTTCAAGTCCGAGGCCATCCCCTTCTCCTGGGAGTTGCTGACCGAGGTCCTCGGCATCGACGCCGACCGCCTGTGGGTCACCGTGCACGAGACGGACGACGAAGCCGAGCAGATCTGGCGCGACGCGGTGGGCGTCCCGGCTCAACGCATCCAACGGTTGGGGGAAGACAATTTCTGGAAGATGGGGGAGACCGGGCCCCGCGGGCCGAGCTCCGAGCTCTTCTTCGACAAGGGTCCCGCCTTGGGTGAGGACGGCGGCCCCGCCTTCGGGGGCTCCGAGCGGTTCGTGGAGATCTGGAACCTGGTCTTCATGCAGTACGACCGCCACCAGGACGGCACCACCGTGGACCTGCCTCGGCCCAGCATCGACACGGGCGCCGGCCTCGAGCGCATCCTCCCCGTGCTCCAGGGCGTCGACTCCATCTTCGCCACCGATCTCTTCGCCCCGTTGATCGAGGTCGCCCAGTCGATCACCGGCCGGACCTACGGCGAGGACGAAGCGGTCGACGTCGGTCTGCGGGTCCTGGCCGACCACGGTAGGGCCATGGCCATGCTGGTGGCCGACGGCGTGCTGCCGGCCAACGAGGGGAGGGGCTACGTGTTGCGCCGGTTGATCCGGCGCGCCGTGCGCCGCACCCGCCAACTCGGGGTCGACGCCCTGGTCACCCCGCGGCTGGTCGATGCCGCCATCGGCGTGCTGGGCGCCCCCTATCCGGCCATGGCCGAACAGCACGGACTCATCACCGACGTGGTGGTTCGCGAGGAGGAGGGGTTCCTCCGCACCCTGGCCACCGGGACCAGCATCCTGGAGGAGCAGTTGGCCTCAGGGGCCGGGTCGGTTTCCGGCGACGTGGCCTTCCTGCTCCACGACACCTACGGATTCCCGGTCGAGCTCACCAAGGAGATCGCCGACGAGGCCGGAGTGGCCGTCGACCTCGAGGGATTCGAGGCGGCCATGGATCGGCAGCGCAGCCAGGCCAGGGCAGCGGCCCGCGCCGGGAAGGCGGTGGCCGGCGAGGACGCGTACCGGTCGGTCCTCGATGCGGAGGGCCAGACCGTCTTCGTCGGGCAGCGTCCTGACGGCTACTCGGCCCCGGCCCGGGTGGTGGCCGTGCTGGCCGACCTCGACCCCGGCCACGCCGGGGAGGCGGAGATCTTCCTCGATCGCACGCCGTTCTATGCCGAGGGGGGCGGGCAGGTCGGGGACACCGGGACCATCGTGACCGAGACCGGGACGGCACTGGTCTATGACACGGTGGCACCGCTGCCCGGACTGACCTCGCACCGGGCCCGCGTGACCGGCGAGCTCTTCGTCGGCCAGGACGCTCTGGCCACCATCGACGGTGTGCGGCGCGATGCGTTGCGTCGGAACCACACGGGCACCCACCTGCTGCATGCGTCCCTCCGCAGGGTGCTGGGGGACCACGTGCGCCAGCAGAGCTCGCTGGTGGCCCCAGACCACCTGCGGTTCGACTTCAGTCATCCGAGCGGCCTGGCCCCAGAGGAGCTGTCCGCGGTGCTCTCCCTGGCCAACGAGGATGTGCTCTCCGACGCCGAGGTCACCGTGGTGGAGACGACCAAGGCCGAGTCGGAGGCCATGGGGGCGCTGGCCTTCTTCGGGGACAAGTACGGCGAGCTGGTCCGGGTGGTGCGGGCCGGCCCGCACTCCATCGAGTTGTGCGGCGGCACCCACGTGGGGGCCTTGGGCATGATCGGCCCGATCTCCGTGGTGTCCGAATCCGCCATCGGCTCGAACAAGCGGCGGATCGAGGCCGTGACCGGGACGAGCGCGCTGGACCGGATCCTGGCCCGGGAGGGGATCCTGAGCGAGGCCGCCTCCCTGCTGCGCACCGAGCCCGAGCATGTGCCCGAGGCCATCGACCGGCTCCTCGAGCGCCAGCGCGCCGCCGAGAAGTCGCTGGAGCAGGCCCGGGGTCGGGAGCTCCAATCTGAGGCCGCCAGCCTGGCCGCGACGGCCTCGAGCGGGGTGGTGGTGGCCCGGCGCGACGGCCTGTCACCCGACCTCCTCCGGAATCTGGCCCAGAGCGCCCGCACCGCGGCCGGTCTCCGGGCCGTGGTGTTGGGCGGAAGCCCCGACGGCCACAAGGCGGCGGTGGCGGTCTCGGCCGAACGCAACGGCGGTCGGGGCGAGGGAGGGGCCCAGGTGGATGCTGGGGACCTGGTCAAGCAGATCGCGCCGCTGCTGGGCGGCGGCGGGGGCGGCTCGCCGGAGATGGCGCTGGCGGGCGGCAACGACCCGAGCGGCATCGATCGGGCTCTGGACGAGGCACGACGGGTCCTGAGCGGTGACTGACCGGCGATGACGGGCGATGCCCCGACCCGCCGGGGTCGTGCGCTCGGTGTCGATCTGGGATCCCGCCGCATCGGGATCGCCGTCACCGACTCTGCCGGCACCATGGCCCTGCCCCGGACGACCCTGGTCCGCACCGGCGACGTCGAGGGCGACCGCAGACGGCTCGTCGAAATGGCCGTCGAGGACGGGGTGGTGGTCGTGGTGGTGGGCCTTCCTCTCTCCCTCGACGGGTCCCGGGGCCGCGCCGCCATGGCGGCGGTCGAGGAGGCGGCAGTCCTGCGTGGGCTGCTCGAGCCCCGGGGCATCGAGGTCGAGCTGTTCGATGAGCGCCTCACCACCGTCACCGCTCATCAGGCCCTGGCCGCCGGCGGGGCCGACGAGCGCGGCCGGCGCCAGATCGTGGACCAGGCCGCGGCGGCCGTGATGCTGTCGGCATGGCTCGAGTCGAGCGGAGCCCGACGATGACCGGGGGCGGGCCTGATGGGCCACGGTCAGAGCCAGGCCCACAGCCAGGCACAGAGCCAGGCACAGACCCATACACAGAGCCGGGCCCAGAGGGTCCGAGCGGGGGCCGCGTCCCTGACGAGGGCGTGCCGGCAGCCGGCGCGGTGCCGGGTGGTCGAGGATGGCTCCGTCATCCGTGGCGGATCACGGCGCTGGTCTTCGTCCTGCTCGGTCTCGGGGTCATCGTGGGCGGATATTTGTGGGTCGACAGCGAGGCCAATCCCTCGGGGCCCGCGGGGGAGCAGGTCATCGTGACCGTCGGACCGGGCTCCGGTGTCAACCAGCTGGCGGGCACGCTCGCCTCCAAGGGAGTCATCGGAAGCTCACTGGCCTATCGGATCTGGAGCCAGCTCCACAGCATTCCCGGGGTGCAGGCCGGCGCTTATGCCTTCAACAAGAACACGAGCTTCAGCGCCGTCGACAACGTGATCTCGGCCGGCCCCAACGTCTTCCCCCTTGCCGTGCTCCCGGGGTTCACGGTGGCGGAGGTGGCCCAGCGGGTGGGCCAACTGCCCGGCCATTCCGAGGCCGCGTTCAGCGCCCTGGCCACGGGTGGGGCCCTGCACTCGCCCTGGCAGCCTGCGGGCTCGACCAATCTCGACGGCCTGCTCGGCACCGGGACCTACGTGATCCTCCCCGGCGAATCGGATTCGCAGCTGTTGACCAAGATGATCGATCGGTTCGACGCCCAGGCCGACGCACTGGGACTGGCTTCAGGCTCGGCCCAGCTGGGCCTGACGCCCTACCAGGTCGTCACCGTGGCCTCCATCGTGCAAAAGGAGGGTGTCATCGCCAAGAACCTGGGCCCGGTGGCCCGGGTCGTCCTCAATCGTCTCCAGCACGACATGCCGCTGCAGATGGACTCGACGGTGCTGTACAGCGAGGGGCGTGACGGCGGCCCGGTGTCGGCCAAGGACCTCCAACTGGTGTCGCCCTACAACACCTACCTGAACAAGGGCCTGACCCCGACGCCGATCTGCTTTCCCTCGCGGGCGGCGCTCCAGGCCGCGCTCAACCCGCCGGCGGGGACGTGGCTGTACTTCGTGGTCGTCCAGTCCGACGGCACCGAGGCGTTCTCGGACACCTTTGCCCAACAGCAGTCCAACGAGGCCTTGGCCAAGCAGCGCGGCTTGGCCTGATCGAGAGGCCAGACTGTCGTGATGCCGATCGCCGCCGGTTCGTCGCCGGCCGTCCCGTTGTCGGCGGCCACCGCGGTGGTGGGGGTGATCGGGGATCCGGTCGCCCACTCCCTCTCGCCCCTTCTGCACAACACCGCCTTCTCCGAACTCGGGCTCGACTGGGTGTCGGTGGGATTTCGGGTGGCGGCCGGACACGCCGGAGAGGCCATGACCGGTGCCGAGGCACTGGGCATCCGCGGCCTGTCGGTCACCATGCCCCACAAGGACGCCGTGGCTGCCCTGGTCGAGAGGCGGTCGGCGCTGGCCGAGCGGCTGGGCGCCGTGAACTGCGTGGTCCTGGGCGCGGGTCCGTCCTGGGGTGACAGCACCGACGGTCCTGGATTGGTGGCCGCGCTGCGCCGCGGCGACCACTTCGACCCGGACGGGCGGCGCTGCCTGGTCGTCGGGGCCGGTGGCGCGGCTCGGGCCGTCATCGTCGGCCTGGCCGACGCCGGGGCCCGCGAGGTGGTGGTGGTCAACCGCTCGGCGGACCGCGGGGCTCGAGCCGCCGGGCTGGCCGGCCCCGTCGGGAGGGTGGGCGTGCCCGGAGACGCCACCCGGTGCGATCTGGTGGTCAACGCCACTCCGCTCGGCATGGACGCGAACGACGAGGGGGGACCCCCCGAGTGGCCGATCGACCCGGCCCTGCTGGTCAAGGGCCAGTGCGTGGTGGACCTGGTGTACCACCCCCCGGTGAGCCCGTGGCTGGTCGCAGCCCGCCAGCGCGGGGCGGACACGTCCAACGGGCTCGGGATGCTGGTCCATCAGGCCGCCCTGCAGGTGGGCCACTGGACCGGACTGGATCCGCCGGTGGAAGCCATGTGGCGGGCGGTGAGCGGACCGGGCTCCGCGCCGGCCCGCACGTAACGAGGCGCGGGAAGCAGCCCTGGGGAGACGGGTAGCCTGGTGGCCCGGAGCACCTTGGTGAACTACGCCCCAGCAACCATCGCCACCCGGCCGCGGCACGTCTCTGCCCGCTTCGATCTGGTGCTGCTGGCGAGCACCATGCTCCTGGCCGTGGGCGGGGTCATCATCATCTACTCCGCCACCAGGGGCAACCTGTCCCTGGCCCGCCTCGATCCCCACTACTACCTCAAGCGCCAGGCCGTCTTCGTGGTCCTCGGAGTGGTGGTGATGGCGGCGGTGGCGCTATTCGACTACCGGCGCCTCGAGCAGATCAGCACCGTCCTCTACGTGGCCATCCTCGTGGGCCTGCTCGGCGTCCTGGCTCTGGGGTCGAGCTCGCAGGGCTCCCAGCGCTGGTTCTCGGTGGGGGGCCAACAGCTGCAGCCCTCCGAGTTCGCCACGGTGGTCCTGATCATCGCCATCGCCACCTACTGCTCGCGACGGCCGGACGGTCTCGACTTCCGCGACCTGGTCCGGGTGGTGCTGCTGGCCGCCGTGCCGATCCTGTTGGTCATCAAGCAGCCCGACCTCGGGACCGGCATCGTGATGATGGTGATCTTGATGGTGATGTTGGCCGCGGCCGGGATCCCCGGCCGCTATCTGGTGCTTCTCATCATCGGAGCGGTGCTGGTGGTGATCGTCGCCATCAACGTGGGGTTGGTGAAGCACTACCAGATCGACCGCCTGACCAGTTTCATCTCTCCCAACGGCGCCAGCCAGAACGCCATCTACAACGTGACCCAGGCCAAGGAAGCCATCGCGGTGGGGGGTGTGTTCGGCCAGGGACTGTTTCACGGCGCCCTCACCAACCTGGCCTATGTCCCGGAGCAGAAGACCGATTTCATCTTCTCCGCCGTCGGTGAGCAACTCGGGTTCGTCGGGGCAGGAGTGCTCCTGATGGTGTACGGCGTCGTGGCGTGGCGGGTGCTCCGGACGGCACAGCTGGCCCGGGACAATTTCGGCCGCCTCCTCTGCTCGGGGGTCTTCGCCCTGCTGGTGTTCTCGATCTTCGAGAACGTGGGCATGAACATGGGGATCATGCCGGTGGCCGGGATCCCGTTGCCCTTCCTCTCCTACGGAGGTTCGTCGGTCGTGGTCTTCTTCGCCGCCATCGGGCTGACCCTCAGTGTCAACGCCCGGAGCGTCCGGTGACCGACCCGCGGGGCGGGCACGTGGCGGCGCCGGACCCCGTGGTACCGGAGGCCGGGGACACGCCGGTCGACGCGCCGATCGATGCGCCGATCGATGCGCCGGTTCAGCCAGAGCCTGTGCACGCCGAGGCCCCGTCATCCGGGAGCGACGGACCAGCCGTTGCCGAGGAGGCGACCAGTGACGCCGTGGCCCCGGACCCGCAGCTGTCCCGGTTCTCGATGGCGCTGTCTCCGCCGTCTCGGTCGACCTTCCCAATCAGCATCCGACAGTGGTCCTCCGCGAGTCCGAGTCGCCCCGGCGCCAGTTGTCCTTCTCCGTGGGATTGCCGGAGGCGGTGGTCCTCTCCCACGCCATGCGCAGGATTCCGACCCCGCGGCCACTGACCCCCGAGCTCCTCAGCGGGATCCTGCAGTCCTTCGACGTCGACGTGGTCGCCGTCCGCCTCGTCGGGCGACAGGGCTCGCTTTACTTCGCCGAACTCGATCTGCAGGGCCGGAGCGGGCGATCGGTCCATTCGTGCCGGCCCTCCGACGCCCTGACCGTGGCCTTGCTCCAGCCGGTGCCCGTGCCCATCCTCATCGACCGCCGGCTGCTCGACCTGGACGGGGATGTCCTGCCACCGGGACCGGCTCCGGCCGGGTGATCGGACCGCCGCCCGCTCAGCCGCCGCTCAGCAGTCGTTCCCGCCGTTCCTGACTCTTCTCGAACTGCGTCTGATCGGCCGTGTCGACCGCCGCTCCGCCCTCGTCGGAGATGCGCATGAGCAAGGCGATCAGCACGTAGTTGGCCACGAGGGCGGAGCCTCCGTAGGCGACGAACGGCAGGGAGATCCCCGTCAGGGGGAGCAGGCGAACGATCCCGGCCATGATGAAGAAGGCCTGGAAGCCGATGATCATGGTGAGGCCGGCCGCGGTGAGCTTGGCGAACTCGGACCGAGCGGCCTGGGCGATCCGCAGACCGGTCCCCACCAGCAGCAGGAAGGCTGCCACCACCATGGTGGAGCCGAGCAGCCCCATCTCCTCGCCGAGGATCGAGAAGATGAAGTCGGTGTTCGGTTCGGGGACCTTGTAGGCGCCGAAGCCCAGCCCGAGTCCCGACCCGCCGATGCCTCCGCTGCCCAGCGCGTACCAGGCCATCCGGAGCTGCCCGCCTGGGTCATTGGGGAGGACCTTGTTCGGATCCAGCCAGATCTCGACCCGGATATGGGTCTGAGAGAAGAAGTGACTGGCCAGGTAGGCACCGACGGCGAACAGGACGATCCCGAGCACCAGGTAGCCGGTGCGCCCGGTGGTCACCCACAGCAGGCCGATGAACAGGGTGAACAACATGGCCGAGAACCCGATGTCGTGCTCGAGGCTCATCACCCCGATGGCGAACAGCCAGGCCAGCCCGATGGTGGCCAGGGGCCGGGGGTCGAGAACCAGGCGGTTGCCGAACCGGGCGGTGGGGATGGTCAGCAGCTCCCGCTTCTCGGCGAAGTACGAGGCGAAGAAGATGGCCAGCACGATCTTGGCCAGCTCGACCGGTTGGAAGGAGAACTGCCCGAAGTGAATCCAGAGCCTGGCGCCGCGGATGTTCTGGCCGAAGTGGGGGACCAGGGGGAGGAGCAGCAAGACGACCGCCCCCGCCAGCAGGAGGTAGCGGTACCGGTCGAGGTCGCGGGACCGGCGGATGATGGCCATGGTGAGCACATAGGCGGCCACCCCACCAGCGGTCCACGCCGCCTGCAGAGGTGCGTAGTTCGAGGCATTGGCCAGATCGGTGCGCACGATCATCACGTAGCCGAGGCCGTTCAACAGGAAGGCGATGGGGAGGACCACCGCCACCGCGTTGGGTACGAAGATCCGGTTGGCGATGTGGGCCACTCCGCCCAAGGAGAGCATGATGATCATGAGCGGGATGACATCGGACGGCGGCGATTTGGTGTTCCCCAGGATCATGAGGGTGTAGGCGGCGACGACGATGGCCGAGGCCGCCACCAGCAGGCCGAGCTCGGTGCGGCGACGCGCCTTGAAGGCCCGGTGGGGCCGCTTGGACGTCGAAGCGCGCAGGGTCGTGGCTGACATTCAGGGGGAGCCTATCGGTGCCCGCCCGATCGGCGGTGGAGCCAATCGGTCCCGCCCGGAGACCCGTCAACTCGGTGATCCACGCCCACCACCAGCAGGATTCGGCCACCGGACGGCACCATCGGCCGCGCTCGAGGTCACAACCGCAGGCGGCGGTTCCACTACCATGGCGGGCGTCTGCGGCGGTCGCCTGACGGTCCGGCCGCTTCGACGTCCGGATCGAGGGCCCGAACTCCCAGGCCCGCCCACCCGGACACCGAAAGGGAGCCGAACCACCCGCTCAGGAGACGTACCCGATGCTGGTTTCCCGCATCCCTCGTGTGTCGACCAGGTTGATCGCCGTGGCGGCCGTCGCCGTCTGGTTGCTGTCCGGCGCCTACATGTTCCATTTCGGCGCGTCGTGGCATCTCGACCTCCGTGTGTACCGCGCCGCCGGTGATGCCCTCTACCACGGTGGATCGCCGTTCACCGTGGACTTCACCCACAACCGGTTGCCGTTCACCTACACGCCCTTCGCCCTCCTGGTGCTCAGCCCGCTGGCCCTCGGCCGGCTGGGCCTGGTCGAGACCGGGTGGTGGTTGGTCAGCGCAGCCTCCCTCATCGCCACCGTCGCCCTGGCGATCATGGCGGCCTCGGCCCTTCCCACCCGTCGGGCGTGGGCCGTAGCCGGACTCCTCGGCGGTGTGGCCTCCCTGGCCCTCGAGCCGGTGCGCAGCAACTTCGACTACGGGCAGGTCAACCTCATCCTGATGGTGATGATCGTGGCCGACGTGACCGTGGTCCGGTCGTCCTGGAGGGGGGTCCTGATCGGGCTGGCCGCGGCGATCAAGCTGACGCCGCTGGTCTTCCTGTTCTACTTCGTGGCCACCCGGCAGTGGCGCGCTCTCCTGCGCGGGATCGGCGTCTTCGTGGCCGCGGCGGCCGTCAGCTGGGCCATCCTTCCGTCCGACTCGGTCCGGTACTGGTTCCACCAGGTGTCCGACGCCTCCCGGACCGGCGCCCTCGGGGTGGTGAGCAACCAGTCGTGGAACGGGATGGTGCATCGGCCGCCCTTCGACGGCGGTCATGCCGGCACGGCCGTGTGGCTGGCGCTCTCGGTGGCGACCCTGGCCGGCGGCGCCGTCCTGTGCCGGTGGATGGTGGAGGAGGCCCGCACCGCCGAAGCCGTGCTGGTCCTGGCCCTGACCGAGCTCCTGGTCAGCCCGGTGTCGTGGACCCATCACTGGTCGTGGCTGGTCCTGGCCCCGGTCGCGGCCGCCAGCCTGTGGGCGAGGTCCCGCGTCGTGGCCGTGGGGCGGTTGGTGCGGCTCGGCCTGGGGGTGGTCGCTCCGTATCTGTGGCTCCGGAGCCCTCCTGTCTCCTATCTGGCCAGCAACGCCCTGGTGTTGGGGGGGGCGGCCGTCCTGGTCACCTGGGTGGTGGCCGAGTGGCTTCGACGGTCGGCCACCACTGACGTGGGTGTCACCTCGCCGTCAGCGCCGGTGCCACTCGGGCCGACCGGCTGACCGCCCGGGTTCCACATCCCGGGTCCATCGCCGAGGCCTCTCGTCACGACCGTGCAGACGGGCTCGCCTTGGCGGTGGCCGAACGCTTGACCTCGGGGTTCTGGGTTGGTGCCCATCGGGCGGCGACGGCCCGGGTTAACGTTTCCAGCTACATCGTCCGCCGGTTCCCGTCGCTGGTCGGGGGTCGAACAGAAGGAGCAAGGTAGGAGTGCCCACCGTTGTGCGCGGACCACGCCTGCACCACGCGGTCCGGTCGCTGAGTCTGTGGATCGGCATTGGCACGTGCGGATCCATCGGCATGGCCATGATCGGGACCACCCTGGGAGCCATTCCCCAGCCGGGTGACTCCGGCTGGTGGTTCCATGTCAGCGCCGGTGGGTCGGCCCTGGCCCACGTGGGCTTCTACGCCAGCGTCGTGCTCCTCATCGCCGGTTGGCTCGGGGTCGGCCTCCACGCCCGCCGGGGCCACCTGACCGTCCCGCGGGCCTGGGTCATCCTGGCCCTGTGGGGACTGCCGCTGCTGGTCGGGCCACCCCTGTTCAGCCGGGACATCTACAGCTACATCGGACAGGGTCAGCTCGCCTTCCACGGGCTCAACCCCTACTCGGTGCCCCCGTCGGCGCTGGGGAGCGGGCCCCTGCTCGCCTCCATCGCCAGTGTGTGGCGCCACACGGCGTCTCCCTACGGCCCCTTGTTCGTGACCGTGAGCCGGGGGGCGGCCGCGGTGTCCGGCGGCTCGCTCGTGGCCCAGGTCATGGTGTTCCGCCTCATGGAGCTCGTCGGCGTAGTGCTGATCATGGTCTCCCTGCCCCGCCTGTCCCGTCGGCTGGGGACCGATCCGGGCCTGGCCCTCTGGCTCGGTGCGCTCAGCCCACTGGCATTGTTCAGCTTCATCGCCTCGGGCCACAACGACGCCCTCATGGTCGGACTGCTGTTGGCCGGCGTGACGCTGGCCACCGACGGTCGCGTGGCGGTGGGCCTCACGCTGTGTGCCCTGGCGGCCACCATCAAGCTGCCGGCGGCGGCGGCGATTGTCTTCATCGCCGTGGACCAGTACCGGGGGGCGCCGGGGCCGAGGCGTGCCCGGGTCATCCTAGAGGCAGTCGTCCTCCCGATGGTGGTGATCGCCGGGGTCACCCTCGCGTCCGGCCTGGGCTGGACGTGGCTCGGACCGACCGCCCTCCACGTGCCGACCGAACTTCGGGTGCTGTCGACCCCGGCCGTATCGCTCGGCGTGTTCTTCCACTCGATACTGCACGCCGTCGGGATCCCCGCCGCCCAAAGCGCCACGGTGACGGTCACCCAACTCGTCTGCGGCCTGTTGGCCGTGGCCGGGACGGTGTGGCTGGTGGTCAACGCCCACCGGATGGAGGTGGTGCGATTGTTGGGACTCGCCCTCCTCCTCATCGTCGTCGGCAGTCCCACCGTGTGGCCCTGGTACCTGATGTGGGGGCTGGCCATCCTCGCCGCCACCCCCGCCCAGCGCTCGAAGGTCCTGGCCGCCGTGGCCGGGTTTGCCATGCTGGCGGTCGGTCCCGGCGGGACTCCGATGCTGGGTGGCGATGCGTACTACGTGATCGCCCCGGTGGCGCTGGCGGCGTGCATCTGGTTGATCTGGGATCGACATTGGCGGGCGGTGGTGTCGGGCTATGCGGTCTGAGTCGACTTCCGAAGCCGGGGCGGGGACGGCGGAGAGGGTCGTTGCCCCATCCCCGGGGACCGCCGGTCGCATCGGACCCTCGGGGATGGTGGCGGACGTCGACGACGCCTTGTCACCGTCCGGCGGTGCTCCCGTCCGGTCCGTGCTGGGGGGCGAGGGCGATCCCCATTCCCACCGGTGGTTCTTGTTGCGACCGGTCGTTGTCTACGTGCTCTGTCGTGTCGTCACCCTGGCCAGCCTCGCCGTTGCCGACCTGTTCACGCACAACGGCCTGGGTGGCGACCTGAACATCTGGGACGCCCACTGGTTCATCCGGGCCGCCGTGCACGGGTGGCCGAGCCACCTGCCCGTGTCCAGCGGCCATGTCGTCGGCAGCACCCTGGCCTTCTTCCCGTTGTTCCCCCTCGTCATCCGGTGGTTGTCCGCCCTCACCAGCCTCTCGCCGCTGGTGGTCGGAGTGGCGGTGAGCGGTGCCACCGGCCTGACGGCCGTCATCGCCGTCGGCATGGTGGTCCGCCAGTTCGCCGGCAGCCAGAAGGCGGAACGCGCCGCCTTGCTGTTCACGGTGTTCCCCGGCAGCTTCGTGTTCAGCCTCGTCTACTCCGAGGGCATCGTGATCACCTGTGTCGCCTTCGGCCTCCTGGCCCTCCTGCGCCGCCGGTGGTGGCTGGCGGGACTCCTGGGCCTGGTGGCCAGTGCCACCTCCCCGATCGCCCTGGCCTTCGTGGTCAGCTGCGCCTGGTGCGCCGGGGTGGAGCTCTGGCGCCATCGGAACTGGCGGTCCCTCCTCGCCCCGGTGCTGGCGCCGCTGGGCTTCGTCGGCTACATGGCCTGGCTCTGGGCCCACACCGGCAGCCCGTCGGCGTGGCGTGTGGCCGAGCGGGTCGGATGGAAGAGCTATCCGTCGTTGCACTATCCGATTCACATCGTCACCACCTTCGTCGCCGATCCGGTGGCGCCGACCCGCACGGGCCAGCTCCTTCTCATCGGGACCGTCGTCACCGTCATCGGCGCGGTGTTGGCCATCCGCCAGCACCAGCCGGCTCCGGTACTCCTGTACGGGCTGGCGGCGGCGGGGTTGGCGGCCATCTCGGCCCCGGTGGGGCTCCGTCCCCGGTTTCTCCTGTTGGCGTTTCCTCTGGTGGCGGCCATCGGGACCCGGCTGCAGGGACGGGCCTACGCCGCCGCCGTGGCCCTCTCTGTCAGCCTTCTCCTGGTCATGTCCCTCTCCACGCTGGCCTCGACGGCCGTGTTCCCGTGACCGTCCGCGAGCAGCTGCACGCGGTGGCGCCCCGCCTGGGCCGGCCCGCCGGAACCGACACGGCGGAACAGCTCTCGGCCGGGCAGCCCCCGGCCGGACCGAGCCTGCTCTTCGAGCGGTGCGCGTGGACCCTGGTCTGGCTGGGGGTGCTGACCTCCGGACTGGGGTTCTGGGGAGCCTGGTCCTCGTGGACGGGAGCGGCGGTGGTGGCGCCGCTGTTGGTGGTGGTCGGCGTCGTCGGCATGGCTGTCGTCTGGATGGTCGACAATCCCAACGGCCCGCTGATGCAGGTGGTTGCCTTCGGCACCGCGTTGACCGCGGTCGGCGTGCCCCAGGCTGTGGCCACCCACACCCGTCAGTACTTCACCACCGATTCGGCCGCCTTCAACCAGGTGGCGGCGCAGGTCCTGTTGCGCGGGATGAATCCCTACTCGGCCTCGATGGCGCCGGCCGCCAAGCTGTTGAACTTCCCCTCGCACTTCTGGACCTACACGGTCGACGGGGGACACGTGACCACGGTCTCGTACCCGGCCGGCTCCTTCCTGCTCCAGGCCCCGATCATGGCGCTCGGGTTCCATCACGAGGTCACCGACTGGATGGATCTGGCCGCCTGGCTGGTGACCGGCGTGCTGCTGTTCGTGATGGTGCCGGCCTCGCTGCGCTGGCTGCCGGCCCTCATCGTGCTGACCCCGCTGTTCGTGGGCATGTTCGCCAACGGCGGGACGGACGCCCTCTTCTTCCCGTTCCTGGTCGTGGCGGTCTGGCGCTGGGACCGGTTCGGCACCGGCAAGGGCGCCGGGATGGCCGGTTGGATCGGGCCGTTGTGCTTGGGACTGGCCTGCTGCATCAAGCAGACGCCGTGGTTCTGCGTCCCGTTCCTCGTCATCGGGGTGGCGCTGGAGGCGCACCGGGGCGGCCGGCGCCCGTGGCCGGTGGCGTCGCGCTACCTGGGCACCGTGGTGGCGGTGTTCACCGTCTTCAACCTCCCCTTCATCATCTGGCAGCCGGGCGCATGGTGGCGCGGAGCCCTGCTCCCCTTCGCCCAACCCCTGGTGGCCGACGGCCAGGGCGCGGTGACGCTGGCCTTGCACGGGTTCACCGGAGGCGCCTCGCTGGTGTTGCTGTCGGTGGCCGGGGCCCTGGCCTACGCGGCGCTGGCGGCGGCCTTCGTCCTCTGGTACCCGCGGATGAAACGGGTCTGGCTGTTCCTGTTGCCCGGGGTGCTGTTCCTCCCCGGTCGCAGTCTGTCCAGCTACCTCATCGACTTCTTCCCCGCCGCCGTGATCGCGGCCCTGACCGTGACGACCCCGGCGCGGGCGAGCCGGACGCGGGGCACCGCGGCGCGGCGGTGGGCCGTCCTGGCCGTGGCCGGACCCCTGGCGGCCGCCGTGGCCGTGTCCTGGGTCGCGTTCACCTCCGCCCCCCTCCAACTGGCGGTGGACGGTTTCCGCACCTCGAACGCCACCCAGCGTCTCGACGCCGTCACGGTCAGGGTGCACAACCTGTCCGGGCGCTCGGTCACGCCGCACTTCATGGTGACCATCGCCGGTTCCCATCCGACCGGCTTCTGGTCGCCCGTCACCCAGGGTCCCGTCGTGATCGGCCCCGGTGCCTCCGCCACCGTCACCATTCGCCCCAACGACTACACGTGGTCACCCAACCGGGGCACCTACTGGCTGGTGGAGGCGTACACCTCGTCGCCCAATGCGCTGAGCACCTCACCGCCCCAGTTCTGGAGGCTCGGACGGCCACAGTGACCCCGGGCACGAGCAGCAGGGTCTAGGGAACGACGGAGCCGGGGGCCGGATCCGCGGTCTGCCCCGCCGGCAGCGGGCGCTGGACCCGATCCGTGCTGGCGATCCTCCGGGCTGCGACCCCCCCCGGTCCCGGCTGGGCACGGCGAACCGTGAGCAGGACGGCCACCCCGACCATGAACAGCACCATGGCGAGGAAGAACGAGTTGCCCTCGAGGAGTTGCCACCCGTGTTCCGTCAGTTCGACGTTGGAGCCGTGAGGCACCCCCCAGATCGGCGCCCTCCAGAACATGGCCGCGCCGGCCAGTGCCCACAGCCGACCTCCCGCCGGACGATCGGGGGCCCAGACCAGCCAGATCAGCACGGGCACGATCCACACCAAGTGATGGGCCCAGGTGATGGGGGATGCGAGCAGCCCGGTGGTGGCACACACCAGCACGCCGAGGAGATTCGACGAGGACCGCCACGCCCATCGGGCCAGGGCGATGCCCATCACCAGGACGACGGCGCTGACCGCGGTGGTGAGGCCCGTGGACACCACCCGGTGATCGACCCGATCAGCCACGGCCCGCAGGCTCTGGTTGCTGATGTAGAAGACGCCCCCGACCCGCTTGGCGTCGGTGGCGTACCTGGTCCAGTAGGACCACGAGACGCGCGGGTCGGTGGCCGCGGTGGCCGCCGAGCACACGGCAAAGGTGCCGAGGGCCACCCAGGCCGCCCGCGTCTGGCGGGTGACGAAGAGGTAGGGCACGAACACCAGGGGGGTCAGCTTGACGGCGGCAGCCACTCCGATGAGCACGCCACGAGGCAGCGTCCGCCGGCCGAGTCGCAGGTGACCGGTCAGATCGGCCAGGGCCAAGGCCGCCAGCACCACGTTGACCTGGCCGAAGGCGAACGTCAGATGGACGGGCTCCATCCAGAACGCCGGAGCCATCAGCACCAGCGACCACAGCAGCCGCCGCCTGCGGTCCAGGCCGGGGCGGGTGGCTCGGAGGGAGAGCCACACCAGGGCGAACAGGGCCCCGACGTTCACCAGGCTCCAGAGCACCTGGGCCGCGGACAGGGGCAGGACGTTCAGGGGGGCGAACACCAGGGCGGCGAAGGGCGGATAGGTGAAGGGGAGATGGGGGGGCGCCGGCAGCGCGGCAAGATACAGATGACCGTCCAGGAGGTGCCGAGCCCCCATCAGATAGACCTCGATGTCCAGCTGCCGGCGATGCCACGAGAGCCCGAGGGCGGCGA
>DASZJN010000033.1:0-4976 GCA_035948045.1 Acidimicrobiales bacterium
ACCAGTGACAGCCGCATCCGCACCGCCCCCGCCGCCAGTGACAACGGCATCCGCACCGCCACCTCCGCCAGTGACGGCGCCTTTGGCACAGCCCCCGCCCACCGGGGCCCCGCCCACCGGGCCCCCGCCCCCGCCCCCGCCCGGGCCAGGGACCCCGGTCTGGCAGACGGCGATCGACCCGATGCCCGAGGGAACGGCCTGGGACAATCCTCCGCTCGGACAGGCGGAGGTCGCCGCCAGCGAGTCAGCGACCAAGAAGGGCCGGGGGAGACGTCGGAACCGGGCATCGGACGCGGCGTTCACCGCCCCCCCCGGTGCACCGGGCCCACCACCACCGCCACCCCAGGCGGCCCCACCGCCACCACCCCAGGCGGCGCACGCACCGTTGCCACCCCAGGCTCCGCCTGTGCCACCGACCCTGCCGCCGATGCCGCAGCCACCACCGCCCTCACAACAGCAGCCATGGCAACAGGCGCCGCCTCCGCCACCACCACAAGCCCAGTATCCACCCGCAGCGAAGCCGATGGACCCGGTTTCCCCGGTGACACCGGCGCCGCCCCTCCCGCCTCCTCCTGAAGGTGCGGGAGCGTTCAGCACCCAGGGTGCGTCCGTATGGAGGCCGGCCATCGATCCGCTGACGGGCGAGGCACGCTGGGACGAGGCGTACGCCCCCACGGATCCCTACGCGCCGGTCCCGAGCCCGCCGGCCACAACCTGGCGCGGGCGCCGGCGGGCCAAGGCCGCCGCAGCCGCAGCCGCAGCCGCAGCCGCCACAGCCGCCACAGCCACAGCCACGGCCGGAACGCTCGGTCCGTCAGGAGCGGCGGCACCAGACCGGGGCACCACACTCGACCCGCCCCGGCCTCAACCCGAGGCCGACGCCCCTTGGCACGCCGACGATTCCCTGGCCGCCCTCCCGGCCGACTGGGCGGGGGGTGGCCAACCGCCCGACGCCACCGGGGACGAGGCGGGGCCTCTCGGGCCCGATCAGAAGCCGGCGTCGAGGAACAACCGGACCGTGCTCATCCTGTCGCTGATTCTCGTCCTCGTGATCGCTGGAATCGTCTACATCCTCGTCAAGCCCAAGAACACCACCACGACGGCCACGACCTTGACGCCCACCTCCAGCCCGCCGCAGGTCGCCGCCGACGCCGCCCTGGCCGCGTCCATCAATCTGAGGCTGACCGATCTTCCGACCGGATGGAGTACCAGCACCGCCGCCGGACCGGTGGCCCGGCCACCCGTCGCGCCGCCTGCCGCGCAAGTCAGGGCCGACCGGCTGCTGGCCTCGTGCGTGGGGGTGGACTACGCCACCGCCGCCGGCTTGTTCGGCGGGTCCGTCATACCCGGTCAGACCGACTCGGCCAGATCACCGAGGTTCCAGAGTCCATCGGACGCGAACATCCAGATGTACTCCGTCAGCACGGTCATGGGCACGGCGGCCAGGGCGCAGTCGTTGACCCTCCCGTTCGCCAACCCGAACTTCGTCAACTGCTTCGGCGAGTACCAGACGGCGCTGGTGTCGGCCGCCGTGCCCGGAGCCACGGCAACGGTCCAGGTGGTGTCGTTGGCGGCGCCAGCCGGGGTCAAGTCGTTCGGCTACGTGACCAACCTGACCATCCCCAACCAGGCGAACCAGCTCGTCGGTGAAGCCTTCATGGTGGGCGGACGGATCGAGACCCGGTTGGAGCCCACCACCGATGGCCCGGCCGTCCCCTCTGACGCCTTCAACTCCGCCTACAACGCCATCGCCGGGCGCATTGCCGCGGCGCGAAACAACTGAGGCCCCTGCTGCGGGCCGGGGCGACGCCGGCCGAGTGGCCGACGCCCTCGATCAGGCGCCCTCCGGTGCCATGCGGGCGATGAGGGCCAGCGCACGGTAGGCGGCTTCGGCCGGACCGGTCTCGTCCGGTCGGAGCAAGTTGGCCATGATCCGCAGGATCCAGCCCATCAGTGACTCCGAGCGCATGCCCGTCCCCACGCACAGCCGCATCAACTCGGGACGGCTGATGACCCGGATGAAGGCCCGAGCCACCCGGAAGTACAGCCCGTAGGCGTCCTCAAGACGCGCCTCATACCTGTGCAGGGCCTCGATGCCGTCGCCACAGAGCGCCTCGCCCACCGCCGCCGCCGCCATCCGGCCGCTCTCATAGCCGTAGGCGATGCCCTCCCCGTTGAAGGGATTGATCGACCCGGCGGCATCGCCCACCACCAAGGTGGTGGCCCCGACCCTCGGACCGACGGCCAGTCCCATGGGCAACTTGCCTCCGGTGGGCGGACCGAGGCATGTCGATGGCGAGAGCTCCCACTCGCCGGGTGCTCCGGCCACGAAGTGGTCCATCAGGGTGGAGGTGTTCACGCCCTTCCAGCGGCGGTCGGTCGACAGCAGGCCCACGCCGACGTTGACCCGTCCGTCTCCCAGCGGGAAGATCCACCCGTACCCGGGAACGACCTCGCCGTCGCCGTCGCGGATGTCGAGATGGGATTCGATGAACGGCTGGTCGTGTCCGGGCGAGGTGTAGTACCCGCGCAGCGCCATCCCCATCGGTTGGCCGCGATCTCTGGCGGTCCCCAAGGCCCGGCCGAATCGCGAATTGGCCCCGTCCGCCACCACCACGTACCTGGCCCGCACGGAGCGCGTTGCGCCGGTGGACTTCTCCTTCACCACCGCGCCCACGCAGCTGGCCAGTCCACCGGGTCCGACCGGGGAGCCGCGGTCCTCGAGGATCGGGTTGATGGCCTCGGTTCCCTGCCACACGGTGGCCCCGGCCTTCACGGCCCGCTCGTTGACGATGGCGTCGAGGTCGTGCCGGGTGATGACATAGCCGTAGGAGGGAAAGGTCGGATGCTCGGGCCAGGGGAGGTCGAGCACCTTGCCGAAGGCATGGGCCCGCAGGCCGGTGTAGCGGTGGGCGCCGGCCAGCGCTCCTTCGACGCCCATGTCGGCGATCTGGCGCACCGAGCGGGGCGTCAGCCCGTCGCCGCACGTCTTCTCGCGTGGGAAGACCTTCTTCTCCACCAGGGCCACGTCCCAGCCCGCCTCGGCCAGCCAGTAGGCACAGGAGGAGCCCGAGGGACCGCCCCCGACCACCAGCACGTCGTGGAGTCGGTCGGGGTCACCGGCGGCGGGCCCGGTGCCCGGGGCCTGCAGGGGCCCGAGAGGACGAGAGGTGGTGGGGGAGCTCACGGGCCCAATGCTAGGTGCGGTTCGAGGCGCCGGGCATGGCGGGTGGAACCTTCCGGTGACCGGGGATCCGGGCCTCCTCCGATGTGCCTACCCGCAGGACTGCGTGGTAAAAACAAGTTCCTGTGGACGATTACCTGCCAATTCTGGTCCTCCTGATCCTCGGCCTCCTGTTCGCAGCCCTCTCCTTCGTGGGCTCGGGGCTCCTGGCCCCGAAGAAGCGGCCCACCGCGGCAAAGACCGCCCCGTACGAGTGCGGCATCGTCCCCGGCGTCGAGCCGCCGACCCGGTTCCCGGTGCGCTTCTACCTGATCGCCATGATCTTCATCATCTTCGACATCGAGATCGTGTTCTTGTATCCGTGGGCGGTGATCTTCCGCCAGCTCCGCTCGTTCGGCCTGGTGGAGGTGGTGGTCTTCGCCGTGGTGGTCTTCATCTCGTTCCTCTTCCTGATCAGCAACGGCGCCCTCAGCTGGGGCCCGGCCAAACGGCTGGTGGGCGGCATGCCGTCGCGCACCTCCGAGTCGACCATCGCCCGCATCACCGCCGGACCGGGGGGTCCCGGCCGATCGACGCGTCACACGGGCACCTCGTCGCCCACCGATCCCGCTGCGCCCGACATCACCGATCCCGACGCCCCGACGACCGGAGAGCCGGCCCCGGCGCCGACCGGACCCGGCCGAGCCGCTTAGAACGGAAGGCGGCCGACCATGGGTCTGGAGGATCTTCAGCACAATTTCCTCACCGGTCGGCTGGAGGATCTCGTCAAGTGGGCGCGGACCTACTCGATGTGGCCGGCCACCTTCGGGTTGGCGTGCTGCGCCATCGAGATGATGTCGGTGGGCGCCGCCGACTTCGACCTGGCCCGCTTCGGGATGGAGGTCTTCCGCGCCTCGCCGAGGCAGGCCGACCTCATGATCGTCGCCGGTCGGGTGTCGCAGAAGATGGCGCCGGTGCTCCGCCAGGTCTACGACCAGATGATGGAGCCCAAGTGGGTGCTGTCGATGGGCGTCTGCGCCAGCACCGGCGGAATGTTCAACAACTACGCCATCGTCCAGGGCGTGGACCAGATCGTGCCGGTCGATGTCTACGCCCCCGGGTGCCCCCCGACCCCTGAGACCCTCATGCACGCCATCCTCACCCTCCACGAGAAGGTGCGGACCAACGACATCACCCACCGTGAGCCGGCGCTGGGAGCGGGCGCCGTCAGTCTGGCCGACGATCAGGGCGGCGATACCGACGACGCCCGGACCGGTGGTGACGAGACGACGTCGGGGTGGACCCCGGACCGACCCGATGCCGTGCACCTGGGCACCCCCAAGCGCAACCCGGTGATCGCCCGCAGCGTGGGTGAGCCGTTGTGACCGTGGCCGGCGGGGCCGAGGTGGCCGACGGGCCCCGGGACGTGAGCGAGGCGGGCGGCGGCTCGTCGCGGGTACCCGGCCGACCGCCCCAAGAAGTCGTCTTTCCCACCCGCGAGCAGTACGTGGCGGTCGTGAGGGAGTACCGCCAGAGCGGGTTCGAGATGTGCGCCGACCTGTGTGCCGTCGACTACCTGGCCCATCCGGGCCGCCGTCTCCCCGAGGGAGTCGATCCCGAGCGGTTCGAAGTGGTGGTGAACCTGCTGTCGCTCAGTCAGGCCCGTCGGGTGCGGATACGGGTACAGGTCCCCGAGGCCGATTGTGTGGCCCCGTCGCTCTTCGACCAGTATCCGGGTGTCGAGGCCATGGAGCGGGAGGCGTACGACCTGTTCGGCGTGGTCTTCGACGGCCACCCGGACATGACCCGGATC
>DASZJN010000034.1:0-15205 GCA_035948045.1 Acidimicrobiales bacterium
CGCCCGTAGGCGGCCCGGACGTCGTCGACCACGATGCTGGGAGGGATCTGATGGCGATCGCCCGGCGCCCCGCCGACCGGTGCCGCGGCCACATCGGTCATGGTGCCGACCCTCCGAGGCCATCGGGGACGCTTTGGGGCGGACGGGGGGCAGCCGGCAGGGGCTCCGCCGAGGGGGCGGCCTCGCCCAGATAGGCGGCCTGGACCATGGGGTCGCTGCGTATCTGGTCCGGAGTTCCGGAGGCGATGACGTCACCGAAGTCGAGCACGTATATGTGGTCGCAGATACTCATGACCAGGTCCATGTCGTGCTCGACCAGCAGTATCGCCATGCCCCCGGCCGCCAGCTTGCACAACAACTCGCCCAGCGCGGCCGTCTCGGACTCGTCCAGTCCGGAGCCTGGCTCGTCGAGGAGGAGCAGTTTGGGCCCGATGGCCAGGGCCCGGGCCAGCTCGACCATCCGGGCCAGCCCGGTGGACATGGCCGCGGACTGCTGCCCACCGCGTCCCTCGAGCCCGACGCCCTCGAGCAGGCGGTCGCAGGTGGCCAGGGCCAGGGATCCGGGAGCCGGAGGTTGGGCGACGTCGGGGACGTTCGTATGGGCCGACGCCGAACCCCGCTTCCACGGGACCGCTCGGCGCAGGTGGCGCCACTCCCACCATTTGACCGTCGACTCCAGGCCGACCTGCACGTTCTCGCTGGCGGTGAGGGAGCCGAACAGCTCGAGGCGTTGGAAGGTGCGGGCCAGGCCCAGTCGGGCCCGGCGGTGGGGCTTCATGGCGGTGATGTCGGTGTCGAACAGGTGCACCGTGCCGCGATCGGGGGTCTGCAACCCGCTTATCACGTTGAAGAGCGTGGTCTTGCCCGCTCCGTTCGGGCCGATGAGCCCGGTGACTGTCCCCGGCTGCACCAACAGGCTGGTGTCGGTGAGTGCCGAGACCCCCCCGAAGCGCACCGCCACCTCCGAGACGGTCAGGACCGCGGTTGCCGCCGTCTGCTCAACCAGCGGCACGAGTCTCACCACCGACCGCCGCTATCGCTCCCTGTCGACCGGCCGTCACACCGTCGGCCGCTGTCGCCGACCGCTTGACCCACGGCAGCTGGAACTGGAGCGCTTCGATTCCCAGGATGCCTCCGGCCGCCCTCCCGATGAGGATGATCCCGAAACCGGCGAACAGGCCGAGCCCGTTCAACCAGACCTGGCTGAGAACCACATAGGTGAGCGAGGCGAGGAAGGCCCCGGACACGGTGCGGATGCTCCAGATCGTCACGAACAGAACGAAGATGATGCCGGGGAAGATCTCGAAGTCCGTTTGGCCCACGACGCCCTGCACCGTCCCGTAGAGAGCGCCGGCCAGTCCGGCCATGCCGGCGGCGATGGCGAACACTGCCACCTTGGTGAACCCGATGTTGAGACCGACCGTGGCGTAGGCGGCCGGGGAGTCGTTGAGGGCCACCAGTCGGCGGCCGAAGAGGCTTCGCCGGAGGGCCAGCACGAGCAGCGCGGCCAGCACGAAGAAGGCGGTGACCAACAGGAACTCGGCGTTGTCGTTGCCGAACGAGACTCCCGGCACAATGATGCGCCCGATGCTGAGACCTCCGTTGCCGTAGATGTGGCCGTCGGCAAAGAAACCTCGGGTCACCGCAGAAGCGAAGGCGAACGTGGCCAGGGCCAGATAGAGATCACGGAGCCGAATGGTGGGCAGTGCGATGAGCGCCCCCACCGCCGCGCACACCAGGGTGGCGGCCAGCAGCCCGAGCAGCGAGCCCCCGCCGGCGATCTTCCCCATCACGAAGGCGCCGATGCCCATGAACGAGAACTGGCACAACGAAACCTGACCCGAGTAGCCGGTGAGCAGCACCAGTGAGAGGCCCACGATGCCCAGGCTCATGACCACCCCGCCCAAGGCCAGGATGGTGGTGCCCCTGAATACCGTGTGGCTGAAGACAATGGCGACCACGATGGCCAGACCGAAGAAGACGACCCCGGCAACCAGGGATTCCTTCCCGCTGGCCACCCGCGGCGCCCGCACGGTGGTCAGCCGCCCGGCCGCCCGCAACCTCACCGCCGGCACGGTGACCAGGGCGATGAACAGGAACACGATGGGCAGGGCGTTGGTGATGTCGGGCACCAGGGTCTGGGGGACATGGGGCACGATGTAGCTCAAGATGTAGTTCTCGGCCAGGCCGATCCCGATGGCGGCGGCGAAGGTGACGGGGATGCTCTTGAGGCGGCCGACGATGGCGGCGGCGTACCCGTTGACCACCAGGAGCGTCATGGCCTCGATGTTGATGCCGGTGGTCTGGGTCGGGGCCAGCAGAATACCGGCCAAGGCGGCCATCATGAAACCGAGGATCCACCCGTACTGGCTCATCCGGTTGGGGGAGACGCCGGACATGGCCAGGAGCTCCGGGTCGTCCACCACGGCCCGGAGGGCGTGGCCGGTGCGGGTCGAATAGAAGAGGGCGCGGAGGGCGGCCGCCACGGCAAGGGCCACCCCGATGATCAGCACCTCCTGGTACTGGATGTTGATGCCCACCAGGCGGAACTGCCCGTTGACCATGTTGCCCACCTGCCGGGTGGTGGTGGGATTCCAGACGAGGGCGGCCACGCCCGTGAGGATCACCATCAACCCGAGCGTGACCATCACCGGCCGCTCCGTCGAGGCGCCGTGCAGCCGGCGCATGAGCACCCGTTCGACCAGGGCTCCGGCGATGGACGCCCCGAAGACCAGCAGGATCACCAGGGCCAGCAGCACGGGCACGTGGTGGGCCGAGACCAGCTCCCAGTAGCTGAGGGCGGCGATCATGCCCACCGCGCCCTGCGCGAAGTTGAACACCCCCGAGGTCGTGTAGGTGACCACCAGCCCGGTGGCGGCGATGGCGTAGCCGGCGCCGACCATCACCCCGAACACGGTGTACTGGAGAAAATTGCTCACCGAATCATCCTCGTCCCTCGGCGGGTCGCGTCACGTACCTCTCTCGCCGTTCGGCCCGTTCAGGTGCCCGGCGGCTTCACGTACTGGTAGTTGCAACGGTACCCGGCGGTGCTGCCCGTCGGCGGCGGGTCGTCCAGGCGTTGGAAGTTCCCGCCGACCACCTGGCCGAGGAGATAGCAGTTGCTGAGGTTCCTGGTCACCGGGTCAGTAGTGGCAATGATGTTGTTGCCGTTGAAGGAGGTGACCTTCGCCAGAGCCTGCAGCTCCGAGCCCCGACTCGGATTGGAGCCGGCGTTGGCCAGAGCCTGGGCGAAGAGCTGAGCGGAGAGCCAGCCATAGAGCGTGAACAGGTCGGCCTTGAACCCGGGCGAGACCACGTCGATCCAGTGGAGGAACGTCCCCACCGCCGGGATGGCTGTGGCGTCCCCGCCGAGGTACAGCGACGAGTTCTGCGACAGGTAGTCGCCGTTGACGGCGGATGGCCCTCCGGCCGCGCTCACCAGCAGGTTGCTGTAGGCGGCGGCGCCCAGGATGGTGATGGGGTGGAAGTTCTGCTGAGTCATGGCCTGGATCAGCGGGGCGGCGTAGTTCTCCGGCAGCTGGTCGATCACCAGCAGCTTGACCCCGTCGTTCTTCATGGTGACGACGTTCTGGGTGAAGTCGGATTGGGTCACGGCCACCTGACCGACATAGAGGATCTTGTAGCCGAGCTGGCCCATCACGTACTTCTCACCGTTCCACCCCGGTTGGGCCGAGGGGAGGTTGGAGATGAGGGTGCCGACGGCGTGGATCTCCTGGGGGAACTTGGCCTTGAAGTACTGCAGCGGTCCCTCCTGCCATCCTCCTGCCGCCGGGACGGCGCTGTACACGTTGGGCAGATTGCCGGTCTGCAGGGCCAGCTTGACGGACACGTCGGGAAACCCGGGGTTCTGCGCCAGCACCGCCCCGCCGAAGCTGTCCTCGAGAGAGAAGCTGCCGACGGAGGCGAAATCGTTGGAGACGGCGTTCTGGGTGGCCTGCTTGTTGGTGGCGCCGTTGAATTGGTCATCGCCGGCGTCGACGACGATCTTGCGCCCGTGGACCCCACCGGTCGAATTGACGTAGGCCGCGTAGGCCTTGGTCCCCACCTGAGCCCCCGTGAAGAGGCCTGCGCTGAGGGTGGCCACGTTGCCCACCTTCACCTCCGTCGAGGTGATGCCGGTGTGGTCGCTGAAGGAGCTGGCCGGGGGGGGCGGGCGTCCGGTTCCGTTGCTCCCCGCCGTGGTCGTGTTGGAGGTCGAGTTGGTAGAGCTACAGGCCACCGCCGTGGTGGCCACCAGCATGACCATCCCCAGCGCGGCCATACGCGTCTTCCACGGTGCAGATCCCAAGGCTCCCCCTTGATCTCGGTGATGCGACGGTGCAGGTGACTGATCGTGTCGGACCCGGCCAACACGAATAGGTGACTCTACGTCAGAAACTCGCCTGCGTGTCCAGCACCGCAGGTGGGGGCGAGTGGATTCAGCCCGGTACGGGGCCCGACGTCGGATCGGCGGCCACCCGGAGCCTCATGCCCTCGAGGAACTGGACCGCCCCCATGGTGGTATGTCGTGACCGGATCGAAGCCATCACGTCGAAAGCGTGCTGGGCCCGGGGAAGCTCCACATAGGCCACCGGCGCCTCGGAGACCTGGCGCAGCCGGTCCGCGAAATATCGCCCCACCGCCGGCGGGACCAGGGTGTCGTTGGTCCCGTGGAACACGAACATGGGCGGGGCCGCCGAGGTGACCCGCCGGTCGGGTGACGCCTGTTCGAACAGGGCCGGGTTGTCGGATCGCGCCGTCTTCATGACCCGGCGCTCGAGCAGGTCCAACAGCCCGGGCCCGTAGGCCCCGGACCTGGTCGGGTCCACGGTCATGTCGTAGACGCCGTAGAAGGGGAGGCAGGCATCCACCGAGGCGTCGAGGTCCTCGAAGCCTGGCTGCCACTCCGGATCGTTCGGGGTCAGGGCCAGCAACGACGACAGGTGCCCCCCGGCCGATCCACCGGAGACGGCGATGAAGTCGGGGTCCCCGCCGTACTCCGCGATGTGCTCACGCACCCAGGCCACCGCCCGTTTGCAGTCGACGATGTGGGCCGGCCAGGTGGCCCGGGGGCTCAGCCGGTAGTTGACGGCCACACAGACCCAGCCCCGCTGCACGAGCTCGTGCATCATGGGGATCCCCTGTTGGCGTTTGTCCCCGATCACCCAGGCGCCCCCGTGGATGTACACCAGCACCGGTGCGTGCTCGGCCCGCGGGGAGCGGCGGGTGAGGATGTCGAGCTTGTGGCGGTAGTTCCCGTCCCCCCAGTAGTCGACGTTCCTGGTCCGCCGTATGCCCCGGAACCGGAACGGGACGGCGATGACCAGCCGCCACCAGCGGTTCCAGGCGGGGATGGGGTCGAGGCCGTCCACGCTGATGGCTCCGCCGGTGGCATCGGCGAGGGCCCGGTCGACCAGCGACTTGGAGCGGTGGGCGGCCAGCACCAGCTCGACCCACCCGGCCCCCGTCGCCGCCCCCACGGCCAGGGCCACCCAGCCCGGCCAGGCCCGCAGGGCTCCGTCGAAGGCAAAGGCCACGGTGACGATCGCCTCGACCGCGCCCACCTGGAGCGGCAATTCGCTGGGGATCCAGCCCAAGGCGAAGCTGGCCACCGTCAGCGGTTCCCGGCGCACCGGAACGAGGGCGTTGACCACAAGGATTGCGAAGGCCATGCTGACTGCGAGGAACACCCAGGCCACCCCCCAATACAACACGGTCCCACCGACGAAGGGAAGCCAACCGTGGGGAGGCGGTCCGGGCGGCACCGAAGGGGGAGTGATCAGGGATGGAACGACTCAGCGGGCTCGACGCCAGCTTCCTCTATCTCGAGACTCCGAGCCTGCACATGCACGTGGCTCTGGCCATGGTCTTCGACCCGTCGACCGTCCCGGGCGGCTACTCCTTCGAGCGTATGAAGGGGTCGATCGCCGATCACGTTCAGCATGCCCCTGTCTTCCGTCGCCGTCTGATCGAGGTGCCCTTCCGGCTCGGTCATCCGGTGTGGGTTGACGACCCCGGATTCGACCTCGACTACCACGTTCGCCTGGCCGCCGTCCCGAGCCCGGGGGGGCTGCACGAGCTGGCCGAGCTGGCCGGCGACATTGCCGGCCATCAACTCGACCGGGACCGACCCCTGTGGGAGATGTGGATCGTCGAGGGCCTCGCCGACGGCCGCATCGGCTTCATCGCCAAGATGCACCACTCGACGGTGGACGGGGTGTCAGGCGCCGAGCTTCTCTCGGTGCTCTTCGATCTCGAACCAGCACCGGAGCGCCCGCCGCCTCCGGACGAGCCGGTGGAGGAGCGGATTCCCTCCGGCCTCGAGTTGATGGGCCAGGCCATGGCGGCCCGGAGCTTGCGGCCGTTCGAGATCACCCAGGACATCGTGCGGACCGCATACCGGGTGCTCAATGTCCGCCGGGTTCGGCTCGATTCTGACCGGAGGACGGGAGGCGGCAAGGCTGCCCTCCCCCTGTCGGCCCCCCGGACCTCGTTCAACGCCGCCGTGACGCGTCGCCGGTCCGTGGCCCTCACCGCCATCGGCCTCGATGACGTCAAACGGCTGAAGAACAAGACGGGCACCACGGTGAACGATGTCATCCTGGCCGTCTGCACCGGGGCGCTCCGCTCCTTCCTGATCGAGGGACGCGAGCTGCCGGACAAGCCTCTGGTGGCGGTGGTCCCTGTTTCGGTCCGACCGGACGTCACCGCGCAGAAGGGCTCGAACAAGGTGTCGTCCATGTTCGTACAGCTACCGGTGGAGATCGACGATCCCCTCGACCGGCTGATGGCCATCTACGAAGGGACCAAAGGGGCCAAGGAGGAGCACAGCGCCCTCGGGGCCGACATGCTGCTCAACTGGGCGGAGTACTCCACTCCCAATGTCTTCGCCAATGCGGCCCGGCTCTACTCGCGGATGCGGTTGGCCGACCGGCACCGGCCCATCGCCAATCTGGTCATCTCCAATGTGCCCGGACCTGACTTCCCGCTCTACCTCGGAGGTGCAGAGCTCAGCGCCGGCTTCCCCCTGGGCCCGGTGATCGACGGCATGGGGGTGAACATCACGATCATGAGCTACCGGGGGATCCTGTACTGGGGGATCATGGCGTGCCCCGACACCATCCCCCGGGTGTGGAATCTGGTTGCCTATATCCCGCTGGCCCTCGATGCACTCCTCGAAGGTGCCGGCCAGGCCCCGGCCACCTATCGATCGGCCGAGGCGGCCGCGGCAGTCCGCGCCTGCGGGATCGAGGTGGAGGTCCCGGGCGACAGCTGACTTGACTGCCGGCGGCCGAGCGCTCTCGAAGGGACGAGACGTCAGGGCGCGGGGGCGACGGCCATCGACGCCGCACCCGAGCAGACGGGGATCGGCCGGCCGAAGGTCTGGGACCCCGGCTCGTAGGGGCGAACCGTGTTGAAGCCGACCACGATGAAGGCCCCGGACCTGCCGGGGCCGAGCACGATGTCCGTCGGGTGCTGCGTGCCCGACGTGGATGCGCTCCCCGATGGTTGTGGCAGTGGAACCGGGGCCGGAGGAGCGGAGAACGTGGACAGGGGCACCGGGTTCACCCAATTGTTGGCCGAGTCGACCACCAGCAACGACGACCCGTCGGCGGTGATGGCCAGGGCGGCCGGGTCGGCGATCCCGAATCGGTCGAACCCGGTCTTCGGGAGGGTGGCGCGGGTGGAGGCCACGATGGGGAGCACGCGCCCGCCGAAGTCGACTCCACCCTGCCCGACTCCCGCCTGCCCGACGACGTAGACAGTGGCTCCGTCGCCGGTGACCGCGATGCCATGGGGCGAGTAGACCGACGACGCTGACAGGCCGGTCGGGATCTCCGCTCCGGCGGTGCCGTTGGCGATGGTGACGGGGAAGACGCCACCGGCCACCAATGCGTAGAGGGTGGTGCCCTTGGGATCGAGGGCCATGCCGAAGATGGTGTGGCCCGGTCCGAGGTCGAGTGGCGCTCCGACGCGGCGGGTGGCCGCGTCCACCGGGACGATGGTGCTCCCGCTGGCGGCCAGCACGGTGCGTCCCCCAGGCAGGACCACGATGGCGTGGGTTCCTCCCTGACCGGGGATCTTGATGGGCCTGCGGGCCTCTTGGGAGACCAGGTCGATGGGAACGACCACATTCTGCACGCCGACCCCGGCCGGCTGGACGGGGGTGCCGGCGATGGTGGACGTGGTGGCTCCGGTGGGGGGTGGGGCCGAAGCGGTGGGACTGGTGGCCGACGTCGGGACCACCCCGTTGCTGGTCACGACGTACGCCCACCGGCCATCTGCGGAAGTGGCGACGGCGAAATTGCCCAGGGCCGGGGTTCCAGTTAGCCCCAGGGGGATGTCGGCTTCGGCGGTGCGGGTGTCCAACTCCACCGGTGTGACGGCGTCGGTGCACACCACGTACCCCACAGGACCGCCCGGGGCCAGCGACGGGTCGTGCACCACTGCCGGGCGGGGGTTGGCAACGACGGAACAGCCGGACAGCACGAAGAGGGCGACGGCGAGTCCGGCCCCCGTCCGGCCATGACGGCGGAGGGACCGGTCACCGCCGGTGAGTCGAGACGCTGCCATGGCTGGTGCTGACCATAGCGACGACTTGGCCGGTCCCCGAAACGATCGGGACGGTGGGCACGCCGCTCCGAGGTGGCTCAGGAGTGTTCGAAGCTGGGGACGCCTTCGACCTCGAACGAGAATTCGTCGACATAGCACCACCACCACTCCTCACCCGGCTCGAACGACTGCACGAGGGGATGTCCGGTGTGGTCGAAGTGGGTGGTGGCGTGGTGGTTGGGCGAGCTGTCGCAACACCCCACGTGCCCGCAGTGCATGCAGAGGCGCAGGTGGAGCCAGCGAGCTCCCTCGCGCAGGCAGTCCTCGCAGCCGTTCGACGAAGGCGTCACCTCCTGCACCTGGTCGAGGTGGTGGCAGAACTCCTCGGCGTCAGTCATTCCCTGTCCTCCAGCCCCGGCCGCACAGACCGCTGTCCCGATTCCGTGCCCTTCGATGGTACCGGTGGCGCGGTTCCACCCTGTCGGGGCTGTCCGCCCTGTCGGGGCTGTCGGAAGCGTGGTCACCTGGGCCGCCGGTCACCGGTTCGGGGCGGGCGGCCCGATCGACCGGACCGCCAATGGAACGGGCATGGCACCGGATCCCCCTAGTGCGTCGTGGAACCCCTGGAGGCTGCCGCCCGCCGCCAACCACTCGTCCCGCGCCCGTTCGATGGCCATGGCCCCGGTGAGGTAGGCGGACGCCTGGGTAGGCCAGGCGCAGTACCGGGCGACCTCTGAGCGAGCAGTGGGAAGGGGCACCGAAGCCCTGTCGTGCATGAAGGCCACGGCTTCGTCGAACGTCATCTCACCGGTGTGCAGTGAGGTGTCGACGACGATGCGGGCCGCCCGGAACAGGCGGGCTTCGAGCTGGCCCAGCTCCTGTGCGAGGGTGAAGAACCCCGCCTCGCGCATCATCCCCTCCGTGTACAGCGCCCATCCCTCGACGAAGTAGGTCGAGGTGAAGATGCGCCGGATGGTCCGCGCCCCCTTCATGGTCATGAGGTGCCAGTGGTGCCCCGGGTACGCCTCGTGCACCGCCGTCGTCGCCATCGAATAGGGAGCGTTGCTCTCGAGCAGCCCGTTGACTTCTTCGAGATCGTCTTCGTCGACCGGGTAGGGCACGAAGAAGTGGCCGTCCTTGGACGGCTTGAACATCGGAGGCGCCATGTAGCTGGCCACCGCCAGCGTGGCGCGCACAGCAGCAGGGGCGGGCATCACGATGCAGTGTTCGTCGGGCGGGTTGGTGACAAGGTGGTGGTCGACCATGAACCGGCGAGCCTCGAGGCAGACGGCTTCGTACCCGTCCCGCATGTCCGAGATCGATGTCGGGTGGACCTGCTGGAGTCGGCGGACCACGGCGGTCCAATCAGTGGACCCATCGGCAATCCCCGCCGCCACCGTGGCCATCTCGCCGGCGACTTCGTGGTACTCCTCCCATCCCTGCTGGCGGAGGGCCCGCACGTCCGTGTCGAGAAGCTCGCCCCGGCGCAGCACGTCGTTGTAGCGGTCCTCGCCGAACTCATAGGATCCGGTGCAGGTGGGCGCCAGGCCCCGCAGGAATTGGGCGAACTTCTCGTAGGCCCGGGCCCCCACCTCGCCCGCAGTCCGGAGTCGATCCTGATTGCCAGGGCCCGACGCCAGCTCGCAGACGTCGTTCCGGGCAAACCCGATATTGGCCACGCACTGCGCCAGGCTCCGTTCGACGATCAACCGGCTGGCCAGGGACGGGTCGAGGTTCTCGGCTGCTTCGTCGAGCACGGCGGCGATCCCGTTGAGTCTGGCCACCGCGGCTTCGGTGAGCTCGTCCTCGGTCCGGATGGCCAGCAGGAAGAGCTCGGTGATTCCCGTCTCGAGGTACCCCTCGGGTGAGCGCCTCCACTCCTCCCAACCGGTCAGGGCCACCCGCCGATCGAGCGTGGCCATGACCAGGGCCCGATCGATGACCTGTTCGGAGGTGAGCGCGTGAGGATCCATATCCGAGAAGCGCTGGAGCCAAAGGCGGTCGTCGGCCGCCCGGCGTTCGAAACCGGCGGCCGTGCAGTCGTCGAGGCGGTGGTCGAAGCCGTCTCGGCCCATGGCCGCCGCCATCAGGGGGGACTCCTCGAACTCCCGGGCCACCAGGGCGTCGATCGCCAACTCGAAGGGATCAGACGGCTCGGCCACAGCCGGAGTATAGAAACGCCGCTCCGGGGCTGGGATGAGCCGAACAACGAATTGCCACCTGAATCTCGGATAGATAATGTCCGTATTGTGACCCGATCCTCCCGTGGTCCCCGGAGGTGGCAGTGAAGCTGTCGCAGGGAGTCGAGTGGGCCCTGCACTGCTGCAGCGTGCTGGCTCTGGTCCCTCCCGGGCGCACCATGACCGCGGCCCGCCTGGCCGAGTTCCATGAGGTGCCCCCCGCCTATCTGGCCAAGCAGCTCCAAGCGCTGGCCCGGGCAGACGTCATCGCCGCCGACCCGGGGCCGAAGGGCGGCTACCGCCTGGCCCGGTCGGCCGATCGGATCTCCGTGCTCGACATCGTGCTGGCGGTGGAGGGGGACGAGCACGCGTTCCACTGCGAGGAGATCCGCCAACGCGGGCCCGCTGCCTGCGCACCCGCGGCGTACCGCCGCCCGTGCGGGATCGCCCTGGCCATGGGAAGGGCCGAGCGGGCCTGGCGGGACGAGCTGCGCGGCACCTCCGTGGCGGACCTGGTGATGGATCTGGCGCTGCACATTCATCCTGAGGCAGCGCAGAAGGGGGCGACGTGGATGCAGGGGGCCCTGCGATGAGGGTCATCGTCACCGGGGCGACGGGGGTCGCCGGCCGGAGTGCCGTCCCCGCCCTCGTGGCCGCCGGGCACCAGGTCACGGCGGCGAGCCGGAGCCCGGCGAAAGCGGAGCTGCTGCGGTCGTGGGGGGCGGACCCCGTGGAGGTCGACCTCTTCGACCCGACGGCGACCAAACGGGCCGTGCGAGAGCACGATGCGGTGTGCAACCTCGCCACCCACATCCCCTCACTGACCCGAGCCGGCCTGCCGGGCGCCTGGAAGGAGAACGACCGGATCCGTCGCCTGGTCTCCGCCAATCTGATCGAAGCCGCCCTGGCCGGCGACGCCACACATTTCGTGCAGGAGTCGATCGGATTCGTCTACCCGGACCGGGGCGACGAGTGGATCGACGAACAGGTCGAGCCGCAGCCGACGGCGGTCACCGAGAGCGCCCTCGAGGCGGAGGAAAATGTCGCCCGCTTCGCCCGGGACGGGCGCACCGGCGTCGTCCTTCGGTTCGCCCAGTTCTACGGCCCGGGCGCCATCCACTCCCGGCAAACAGTGCGAATGGCCGCCCGGTGGGGCATCGCCCCGTCCATCGGGGATCCCCACGGGTACGTGTCGTCGATCCACGGTGACGATGTCGGTCCCGCCGTCGCCGCCGCCCTCGGAGCTCCCGCCGGCGTCTACAACGTGGCCGACGACGAGCCGCTGCGGCGGAGCGAGCTCCACGCCGTCTTCGCCGACGCGCTCGGCCGTCGACGGCTCCGCGAGCTCGGGAAGGTCCTGGCCCGGCTGGGCGGAGGCAAATCCGAGGCCGTCGCTCGCTCCCAGCGACTCGCCAATGCCGGCTTCAAGGCGGCAACGGGCTGGGCGCCGAGCGTCGCTTCGGCACGCGACGGCTGGCCCCCGATCATTGCCGACCATATGAACCCGTGAACTGATGTCTCGTAGGCCGTAAGCACTCGGTCGCGAGGGCGACACCTCACAGACAGGGCGACCGGGCCCGCCTGTCCGGTCCGGGTTGCTCAGCAAGCCCTGGCGGAGCCAAGCGTGCGGTTGACTTATGCAGGTATATACCTGCATAATGGATCCGTGGCCGACGGGATGGACAAGGTCTTCAGGGCTCTGGCCGACTCAACCCGGCGATACCTGCTGGACAGCCTGCACGAGCGCAACGGGCAGACGTTGAGCGAGCTGGCCGCCGACCTCGACATGGCCCGCCAGTCGGCCACACAGCACCTGGGCGTCCTCGAGGCCGCCAACCTGATCAGCACGGTCTGGCGGGGACGGGAAAAACGGCACTACCTCAATCCCGTTCCTCTCCACGAGATGGAGGAACGGTGGATCGAAAAATTCGAGCGTCCGAGACTCCAAGCCCTCAGCCGGGTGAAACGACGAGCAGAGGAGGCTGACATGACCGACACGCCGCACTTCGCGTACGTCACCTATATCCACAGCACGCCGGAGAAGACCTGGCACGCATTGACCGACGCGGATCTGACCGCCGACTACTGGGGCCATCGCAACATCTCCGACTGGCAGGTCGGCTCGCAGTGGGAGCACCGCCGGATCGACGGCTCCGGCATCGCCGACGTCATCGGCACCGTCCTCGAAGCGGTGCCGCCCCGGCGATTGGTGATGACGTTCGACGGACCCGGCGAGGAACCCCCCGGGGGACCCTCAAGGGTGACGTTCGAGATCGAGCCCTACCGTGACATTGTGCGCCTCACCGTGACCCACGAGAACCAGGCCGATGAGGACGCCCTCCACGCGATCTCTGACGGATGGCCGGCCGTGCTGGCGAACCTCAAATCCCTCCTGGAGACCGGACGCGTCCTCCCGCAGCCACCGTGGGAGATGCACGCCGACGTCCGTGCCGCGCACATGGCCCAGAACGACCTCGTGGTAACCCCACGGAACTAGCGTGAGAAGTTCCTGGTCGGGGCCGATCACGAGGGCGTCTCGGCCTTGCCGTATTCGTCGTGCCAGTTCCACCACGCGTACGGCGGCGTCTGGGGGTAGCCCTCGGGCGAGTCCTCCCACTCCTCCTGGCGCCCGAGCGCGGTGAGGTCGAGGTAGCTCCACGTGCTCCCCATCGCCTCGTCGCCCCGGTTGTTGACGAAGTAGGTGCGGAACACCTTGTCGCCCTCTCGGATGAAGGCGTTCGTGCCGTGCCACTCGTCCACGCCGAAGTCGGTGTCGAAGCCGTCGGTCATGGTGTACCACGGCATCTCCCAGCCCATACGCGTCTTGACCCGCTCGATGTCCGACTGCGGGGCGCGCGAGGCGAAGGCCAGCGTGGTGTCGCGGGCGTTCAGATGGGCGACGTGGGCGACCTGGTCGGCCACCAGGGAGCACCCGGGACAGGCATGCTCGGGCCAGCCGTTCACGCCCGGCTCGAAGAAGGCTCGGTAGACGATCAGCTGACGGCGGCCCTCGAACAGGTCGAGCAGGCTGGCCCGGCCGTCGGGCCCGTCGAACGCATACTCCTTGTCAACGGACAGCCACGGCATCCGCCGGCGCTCGGCGGCCAGCGCGTCGCGGGCGCGGGTCACCTCTTTCTCCTTCACGAGCAGCTGCTGGCGCGCCGCCTCCCATTCCCGCAGCGACACGATCGGTGGTGTGCTCATGGCAACATTTCCCCTTCCTGTCCCGGGTCCAGGGCCACCGTGGGCTGATGGCTCGCCCGAAGCGGACCTGTCATCGTTCCTCGGGCCGTGGTCCTGGCCCCTCGTCGGGACCGGCGTCACGTCCGGAAGAGGCGATGGCCAGGCGGTCGAGGTAGTAGTCCCACCCCACGGTGTGGTCGCTGACGGCGTCGTCCGGCAGCCCCCGGTGCACGAGCCGGACCCTCGTCTTGTCTCCATCCGGGATCAGGGTGATCTCCACCTCTGTCGACCCCGCCGGGATCGGATGGCCGGGTTCGTCCCACCCGAAGGTGAACACCACCTTGGTGTCGGGCACGACCTCCACGAACTCGCCGACGGCCGGGTGCTTCCCCTGGACCAGCACGCGGTAGGCGCCGCCCGCCTGGGGATCGACCTCGGCCTCGGTGCCCATCCAGCGAAGGTGGTGGGTCGGGTCGGTCAGGAAGGGGAAGATGGTGGCCGGGCTGGCATCCATCACCGTCTCCCGCATCAGTTCAGCCATGGCTGGTTCCCTTTCGCTCGTTCGGCCGATTCGGCCAGGTCCTGGAGACGGCTCAGGCTGCCGGTCCAGTACCCGTCCAGGAAGTGTCGGAGCCGGTCCATCTGGGCATGGTTGGCCCGGTAGAGGCGGCGGGTGCCGTCTCGTCGCTCGATCACCAGCTCGGCCTCCCGCAGGACCCCGAGATGCTGCGAGACAGCCGATCGGGTGACATCGGCGAACCGGGCGGCGATCTGGGCCGCCGGCAGCTCATCGGTCCAGACCAGCCGGAGGATCTCCCTCCGCCGGGGCTCGGCGAGGGCCTTGAACGCGGTGTCCATGGGTCAAGTGTAAGTGATTACTTGCGCAAGTGTCAACTAACGCTTTGCCGCCCTCAGACGCCAACATCTGCGCGGAGTAGCGGGGAGGATCGATAGATCGGGCCCATCGATCAGGCCGGAGGTCGACATCCCCCGACCCCTCCCCGCCGATGGTCACGGCCTCCATCTCTAGGGGGTCAGTGCCATGACACCCGGTGCCGAGAGTGGTCACCGTACGGGTGTCAGCGTCGTCAGGGCTTTCAGGAGGTCACGAACCACGTGCAAGTCGTAGCTTGCGCGATCGGCGGGACAATGCAAGTATCTACTTGCACATAGTTTTTGCACATAGGTGACCTCGAGGGAGCCCGAACATGGCAGAAGATCGTGTCGAACGGACAGTCCACATCGCGGCGACGACGGCGCGTGTGTGGGACATCCTGACCAAGCCTGAA
>DASZJN010000035.1:0-1822 GCA_035948045.1 Acidimicrobiales bacterium
TCACCGCCGGGCTCCTGGGCTTGCGACTCGGCCAGCCCCCGGATCCCGTGGCGGCGCCGACTGGGCCCTGACGTCGTCGTCCCGGCGGAGCCGATCGGCTTAGGATTCGCTCATGAGCACGCCGACCGTCGCCCAGCAGGAGCGGGGGCACCTCTGCGACCTCTTCCTCGAGCTCGGTCCCGAGGCCCCGACCCTGTGTGCGGGGTGGGTCACCGCCGACTTGGCTGCCCATCTGGTGGCGCGCGAGCGCCGGCCCGACAGCGGCCCCGGCCTGGTCTGGCCCCCGCTCGCCGGCCACACCGACCGTGTGCGCCGGTCGGTGCGCGACGGCACCCCGTGGCCGGACCTGGTCGAGACGGTGCGCCGCGGCCCCCCGCTGCTCCTCCGGCCCTTGGACGGCCCGATGAACCCGATCGAGCTCCTCATCCATATCGAGGACGTCCGCCGGGCCCAGACGGCTTGGGAGCCGCGCCCGCTCCCCTCGGACCTGGCCGACGCGCTGTGGGCCCGACTGGGTGCAGGGGCGATGGCCAAGCGGATTGCCGGGACCGTCGAGCTCGTCTCCACCGGACACGGCACCAAGGAGAGCGGCACCGGGCCGCGCATCGTCATCACCGGCGATCCCGGTGAGCTGACCTTGTTCGGCGCCGGTCGACAGGGTGCAGCACGGGTGGAGATGACCGGCGATGCCGAACTGGCCGCCCAACTGCGGGCCGCCTCGCTCGGCATCTGATCCCCATCCATTGGGAACCGCCGATCCCGCGGGCGCATAGGCCCCCGAGCGGGCAGTGGCGCCGACCCGGACCGAACCTCGACGACTGGCCTAGCGTGCTCCCATGAACCACCGCGCGGCCGAGAACCGCTATGAGGGGATGGAGTACCGCCGATGCGGGCGGAGTGGGCTCAAGCTCCCACTCGTCTCCCTCGGGCTGTGGCAGAACTTCGGCGACGCCCGACCGCCCGGCGAGGTGGACGAGATGCTCACCCGGGCGTTCGACCTCGGCGTGACCCACTTCGACCTGGCCAACAACTATGGGCCGCCGTACGGAGCGGCGGAGTCCAGCGTGGGCAGAGTGCTCAATGGTTCCCTGGCTCCCTACCGCGACGAGCTGGTCATCTCGACCAAAGCCGGTTACGACATGTGGCCGGGCCCCTATGGCGACGGGGGCTCCCGCAAGTACCTCCTCGGCAGCCTCGATGCCAGCCTGGCGCGCATGGGTCTCGAGTACGTGGACATCTTCTATTCCCACCGGTTCGACCCGGAGACGCCGCTGGAGGAGACGATGGGGGCGCTCGACAGCGCAGTGCGCCAGGGAAAGGCGCGCTACGTCGGGATCTCCTCCTACCCTCCGGAGCAGACAGAGGCGGCCGCCGACATCCTCTCGCGACTGGGCACCCCGTTGCTCATCCACCAGCCTCCGTATTCGATGTTCAACCGCTGGATCGAGCACGGCCTCCTGGATGTCTTCGGTCGCCTCGAAATCGGTTGCATCGTCTTCTCCCCACTGGCCCAGGGCCTGCTCACCGACCGGTACCTGGACAGTGTCCCACCCGGCTCGCGGGCCAGCCGCCCCGGGACGCTGGACCCTGCTCATCTCGGCGCCGATGTCCTCGCCAGGGTGCGGGCCCTCCAGGAAGTCGCCCGGCGACGCAACCAGACCATGGCCCAGATGGCATTGGCCTGGACGTTGCGGGACGACCGGGTGACATCGACGCTGATCGGGGCCAGCAGCGTGGCCCAGTTGGAGCAGAACGTCGCCACCATCGGGACCCTGGGATTCTCCGACGACGAATTGGAGGAGATCGAAACGGTGCTGCGCCC
>DASZJN010000036.1:0-2389 GCA_035948045.1 Acidimicrobiales bacterium
CGACGAGTCGAGCAGGTAGCGCCGATCGTGGCTCGGACGATCGGGGACGATCTCCTTCAGGCTCTGCGGCTTGCCCGTGGCATCGAGGACGGCGTCGGCAATCTCTTCGATGCTGGCTTCGATCCCACTCCCCACGTTGTACGTCTCCCCCACCTCCCCGTGCTGCAGCACCAGCTCAACGGCCCGACAATGATCGTCCACATGCAACCACTCTCTCCGGTTCTGGGTGGAGGCGTAGAGGGGAAGGGGTTGATCGTCGAGCGCCTTGGCGGTGAACAGAGGGATCACCTTCTCCGGAAACTGATAGGGACCGTAGTTGTTACAGCAGTTGGTGATGGTGGCCGGAAGGCCGAATGTCTCCGCATAGGCCCGGACGGCGTGATCGGCACCGGCCTTGGAAGCGTTGTATGGCGTGCGGGGCCGGTAAGGGGTCTCCTCAGTGAACACCTCGTCCGAGTCGAGGGGCAGGTCCCCGTAGACCTCGCAGGTGGATATGTGATGGAACCTCGAGACACCGTGGCGACGCGCGGCCTCGGCCAGGGTCTGGGTGCCGAGCACGTTGGTCCGGAAGAATCGGGCCGGGTCGAGGATGGCCAGACTGTTGTGTGACTCGGCGGCGAAGTTGACGATCACATCGATCTGGTGCTCGGCCAGGGTTTTGGCCACGGCCTCGAGGTCTCCGATGTCCCCCTGCACGAATTCGATTCGGTCCTCCACGTCGGCCAGATTGGGCCGGTTGCCGGCGTAGGTGAGCACGTCAAAGGCCACCACTGCATCATCGGGATGGCGATGCGCCCAGTACCGCACGAAGTTCGATCCGATGAAGCCGGCGCCCCCGGTGATGAGCAGTCGCATGATCGGGGAATGCTACTCGGGGTCGGCGACGGCCCCGAGGGCGCCATCCCCCTGACCTGGGGGGCGCACGTGGACCACGTCCCCGGCGACCACGGTTCGCCTGGCCCCGCCGGTCTCGACCACCAGATGCCCCTCGGGGGTCACGGCGCAGGCCGTCCCGTCGAAGCGGCTATCCGCCAATTCGACCCTGACCCTGGTGCCGATGGTGGTGCATCGGGCCCGGAGGCCATCGATCTGGCGGATCCGCCCTGCCGCCGTGGCCAGATCGCCCACCCGGGGCTCGAGGGCCACGAGCATGGCTTCGAGGACCTCGGTCCGGTCCACGCGGCGACCCAGCTGCTGACGCAGCGAGGTGGCAACACCGACCAGATCGGGGGGGAGGTCGGTGTCGGCCTCCGGCCAGTTCACATTGATCCCGATCCCCACCACGATGGCGGCCCCACCTCCGTCCGCGCCGCCTGCACCGGTCGCCACATCGGCCTCGGCCAGCACGCCGGCCACCTTCCGGCCGTCGAGGGCGAGCAGATCGTTCGGCCATTTGATCCCCAATTCCAGGCCCAGCACGACGTCCACGGCGTCCGTGGCGGCCAGCGCCACCACCGCAGCGGCCAGGTGCCGGTGGTCGGGCGGGAGGTCCGGGCGGAGGAGCACGGACATCAACAGGTTCGACCCGGCGGGGGCTTCCCAACGACGACCCAGGCGGCCTCGCCCCGCCGATTGGTGGTCGGCCACGGCCACGACACCGTCGTCCGCCCCGGCCCGTGCCTCGTCGAGCAGATACCGGTTGGTCGAATCCACCGACTGGAGTCGCCGGATGTCGGAGAATCTGGTGCCCGGCATGGCAGACACCCTACGGGCCGTGACAGTGTTGTACCGCCCTGGGACGGTGCGATCACTGTCCTTAGCCCATACATTCTCAGGCCAATCTGATTCGAAAGGCGCAGCGTGCTGAAGAAGGTTCTCATCGCCAACCGCGGAGAGATCGCCGTCAGGGTCATCCGGACCTGCCGCGAGCTCGGGGTGGCTACGGTCGCCGTCTACTCCGACCTCGACCGTGACGCGCTCCATGTACGCCTGGCCGACGAGGCCTTCGCCCTGGGGGGCCAGACCGCCGCCGACAGCTACCTCAACACCGAGGCCATCCTCGCCGTCATCGACCGGTGTGGTGCCGATGCCGTCCACCCCGGCTACGGGTTCTTTTCGGAGAACACCGACTTCGCCCGGGCCATCACCGAGCGCGGGGTGACCTTCGTCGGCCCTCCGCCCGAGGCGATCGACGTCATGGGGGACAAGATCAGCTCCCGCCATGCAGCCGAACGAGTCGGCGTGTCCGGCGTCCCGGGCCGATCGGAAGTGCTCACGTCCGCCGACCAGGTCACCGCGTTCGGCGACGAGTTCGGCTGGCCCGTGGCCATCAAGGCCGCATTTGGTGGTGGTGGACGGGGCATGAAGGTGGTCAGCGGGCCGGGCGAGGCAGCAGACGCCCTCGAGTCGGCCCAGCGGGAGTCCTTGGCCTATTTCGGACGGGACGAGT
>DASZJN010000037.1:0-1808 GCA_035948045.1 Acidimicrobiales bacterium
GCCAAGGCTCCGGCCGGCGTTCTCTCCTTCACCCAGGCCAAGGCCCAGGGCAGGGTCAACTCCATCAACTGGGGCGACCGATGCGACGTGGCCCTCGGCAAGCTCAAGTACCCGAGCTTCTTCGCCGCCGAGTGCTACGCCCCATTCACCGGCGACAACGGAGGCGCCACCGCTCAGGGCGTGACGGCGACCACCATCAAGGTCGTCTTCTACCTCCCCCAGCAGAACGACCCGATCCTCAACTACATCACGTCGGCCATCAAGGACAACGCCACCAACCAGCAGACCATCGACACCATGCAGAACTGGGTGTCGTTCTACAACCACTTCTTCGAGACCTACGGGCGCAAGGTGCAGATGATCCCCTATGTGGCGACCGGCGCGTCGGACGATCCCGTGGCCGCCAGGGCCGACGCCGTCACCATGGCTACCGACATCAAGCCGTTCGCCGTCTGGGGCGGGCCCATCCTCACGACGGCCTTCGCCGACGAGCTGGCCGCTCGGCACACCATGTGCATCGACTGCGGCTCCGGGGACACCAACGGCTACTTCCAGCAGCGCTCGCCCTATGTCTGGGCCCTCAACATCCTGCCCGAGCAGCAGATCACCCACGTGGCGGAGTTCCTCAAGAAGCAGGTGGACAACCGCGACGCCGTGTTCGCCGGGGAGCGCGACTTCACCACCCAGAAGCGGAAGTTCGGCCTCATCGACCTGGTCAACGACGCCAACTCGGCCCAGTTGCTCAAGGACTGGCAACAGAGCCTCTCGAAGGCCGGCATCGGCGTGTCCCAGTACGTCACGTACGCATCGCCGGTCGACCTGCAGACCAGTGCGCCCGCCCTCATTGCAAAGCTGAAGGACGCCGGGGTCACCTCGGTCATCTTCGCCGGAGATCCGATCGCCCCCCAGGCGCTGACCCGGGCCGCCACCAGCCAGGGCTACTTTCCCGAGTGGATCATCTCCGGCTCGGTGCTCTCGGACACCGCCGCCTTCGGGCGCACCTACGACCAGAGGCAGTGGGCCCACGCGTTCGGGGTGTCGTTCGGTGCCGCCCGTACCGGGGTGACCGGGGCCATCACGCTGTACCAGTGGTACTTCGGCCAGAATCCGCCCGACCTCACCGCCGCGGCCACCTCCGTCGTGGACCCCGCCCTCTTCTACCCGGTCATCCAGGGACTGGGCCCCGACCTGACGGCGCAGAACTTCGAGACCGCGCTGTTCGCCGGGGCCCCGACGCCACGGGCCATCACCCAGCCGTCGCTCTCCTGGGGCAACAAGGGGATCTGGCCGCAAACCGACTTCGGCGGTGTCGATGACGCCACCGAGGTGTGGTGGAACCCGTCGATCTCCGGCCCCGACGAGCTCGGCCGCCAGGGCCCCGGCCTCTACGAGTACGTGGACGGCGGGACGCGCTACCTCCCCGGCCAGTGGCCCACGCAGCCGACGAAGGCCTTCCAGAAGGGCGGGGCGGTGGCCATCTACACCACGCCGCCGGCCAGTGAGAAGGTGCCGACGTACCCGTCGCCCGACGCCAACGGCTGACCGGTTGCCACGGCCATGGCGGGGAGGCGCCGCGAGATCAGGACGGTCCGTCGCCACCAGGTGCCGGCGTGGTGGAGGGACGCCAAGCTCGGGATCTTCGTCCACTGGACTCCGGCCTCGGTGCCGGCCTTCGCCCCGGTCGACCACGAGATCGGCGACCTGCTGGCCCGGCGCGACCCCCGGGCTCTGGCGTGGTCCCCCTACGCCGAGTGGTATGAGAACTCGCTCCGGTTCCCCGACAGCCCCGCGGCCCGCTTCCACGCCGA
>DASZJN010000038.1:0-6670 GCA_035948045.1 Acidimicrobiales bacterium
CCCGGATCGGACGGGCCGGCGGTCAACGGGTCCGACGCCGTGTTCGCGGCCGTGGCCGCGGCCCGGTGGCTGGCCGACGGGCTCCCACCCGAGTGGCCCACCGATCGAGGGGGAGCCGGCCGGCGCTGAGGCTCTGCCGCCGTCGAGCCTGCCGGTGGCGCAGCCCTCGCACGCGGCGCCGGCCCGTAGGCTGACCGTCCGTCCGCAACGGATGCCAGGTCCACCGAGTCGCCCGACGCCAGGAGCAAACCATGAGCACCCCCATCGGTCCCTACGCCCCCATCGTCAGGGCCGGCCCCTGGCTGATCTGCTCGGGCCAGCTCGGCCTCCGCCCGGGCACCGAGGGGCGCGCCTCCCCGGCCACGCTGGTGGACGGCGGGGCCCCGGCCCAGCTCACCCAGGCCTTGGCCAATGCCGACCGCCTGCTGCGGGACAACGGGGCCACCCCCGCCGATGTGGTCAAGACCACGGTGTTCGTGACCGACATGGACGGCTACGCGGCCGTCAACGAGGCCTATGCGGCGTTCTTCGCCGACCATCGACCGGCCCGCTCGGTGGTGGGGGTGGCCGGGCTCCCGATGGGTGCGGCGGTGGAGGTGGAGCTGTGGGCCTACCTGGCTTCCTGAGGGCCCGGGCGGGGACGGGCCGGGTTGGTGCTCAAGGCGCCCAGTTGGTCTGCCCGAACCGGTAGCCCACCGACCTGACCGTCTGGATCAGATGGGCGTGCTCCTCGCCCAACTTGGCCCGCAACCGCCTCACGTGCACGTCGACGGTCCGGGCTCCCCCGTAGTACTCGTAGCCCCAGACCCGGCTGAGCAGCGTCTCGCGGGTGAACACCTTGCCCGGTCGGGCGGCCAAAAAGCGCAGCAGCTCGTACTCCATGTAGGTCAGGTCCATGACCTTGCCGGCCACCGCGGCCTGGTAGGTCTCGAGGTTGAGGACCAGTGGCCCGTGCTCGAGGAGATCCGGCCGCAACCCGCGGCCGGTGCGCCAGAACAGATGAGCCAACCGGGCACCGAGCTCGTCGGGGTTGACCGGCTCGAGGCACAGGTCGTCGAACAGGTCCTCGCGCAGCTCGAGCTCGCCGAGCTGCGCGACCGGGACCACCACCATGACCGGGGCCAGGGGCACCTCCCGCTTGCGCAGGTGCCGGCACAGGAGGAAAGCGCCGATGGGATCCTCATTGCTCGAGATCACCGCCCCGGACCATCCGTCCTCGGGCTCCTCGGCCTCGGCCGCCTCGGGCTTGTCGATGCCGAGCCACGGGTAGCCGGCACGATCGAGGACGGAGGTGACGGCCGTGGGCGGCGCGGCGGGGAAGCACAGCAGCGGCTCCATGGTCGTGTTCCCCTCCTCTCGGTTTTTGGCCGATGCCCGGCTACAGCTGCGGCAGGTACTGGTCGAGCTCGAACTGGGTGACATGGGCCTTGTACTCCGCCCACTCGGCCCGCTTGTTGCGGATGAACCACTCGAACACGTGCTCGCCGAGGGTCTCGGCCAGTAGGTCGGAGGACTCCATGAGGCCGAGCGCCTCGTTGAGGCTGCCGGGCAGGTGGAGGATGTCCTTGGCCGCCAGCTCCTCGGGACTGAGGGCGAAGAGGTTGGCGTCGGCCTCGGGCGGGAGGTCATAGCCCTTCTCGATGCCCCGGAGCCCGGCGGCCAGGATGACGGCGAAGGCCAGGTAGGGATTGCAGGCGCTGTCGGGGGAGCGGTACTCGACCCGGGTGGACTCGACCTTCCCCGGCTTGACCACCGGCACCCGCACCAGCGCGGAGCGGTTGTTGCGGGCCCACGAGACATGGATGGGGGCTTCGTAGCCGGAGACGAGTCGCTTGTAGGAATTCACCCACTGGTTGGTGACGGCGGTGATCTCGGGGGCGTGGCGCAGGAGCCCGGCGATGAACCCCTCGGCCACCTCGGACAGGCCGCCGGGACGCCCGTCGTCCACGAAGGCGTTGGTGTCCCCCCGAAAGAGGGACATGTGGGTGTGCATGCCCGAGCCCTGCACGCCGGCCAGGGGCTTGGGCATGAAGCTGGCGAACACGCCCTGCTGGCGGGCCATCTCCTTCACCACCAGCCGCACCGTCATGATGGTGTCGGCCATGGTCAGGGCGTCGGTGTACCGCAGGTCGATCTCGTGCTGACTGGGCGCGTCCTCGTGCTGGGCGTGCTCGACCGGGATGCCCATCTCCTCCAGGGTCAACACGGTGCGCTGGCGGATGTCGGAGGCCCGGTCGGCCACGGTCAGCTCGAAGTACGACCCGCTGTCCAGCGTCACCGGCGGATGGGACGGGTCCGCATCGGCGAAGTAGAAGTACTCGATCTCCGGGGAGGCGAAGAAGGTGAACCCCCGCTCATGGGCCCGGTCGAGGCTCCGGCGCAGCACGTGGCGGGGGTCTCCCTGGAAGGGGGAGCCGTCGAGGTCCACGATGTCGCAGAACACGCGGGCCACCTGGGCCTGGGCGCTCTCGCCGGAGACGCCGGACTGGCCGTGGCCGTGCCAGGGGAGGAGCTGGAAGGTGTTGGCGTCGGGCCGGGCCAGCACGTCGCTCTCCTGGACCCGGCTGAACCCGTCGATGGCCGACCCGTCGAAGGTCATCCCCTCGTCGAGGGCGTTCTCCAGCTCGGCGGGCGTGATGCTGAACGTCTTGGGCGTCCCCAGCACGTCGGTGAACCACAGTTGGACGAACCGGATACCGCGTTGCTCGACCGTCTGGAGGACATACTCCTCTTGGCTCCTCATGGGGTCGGGCACCTCCGGGCCCGTCGGGGTCGTGGCATGGCGATCGTCGCGGTTGATGGCACCATTGTCGCAGGCCGGAGCGGTCGCCGTTCATGCCGCGGCGTGCGGGCGGGTGCCGAGCCGACCGCCACCTTCCGGCAGGCGCCCCGCCGACGGGAGCCGGTGCGCCGGCCGATCAGCTCGATGCGCCGGACGATCAGCTCCCCGCTGCGTCCCCGCAGACGGTCTCGACCATCACTGCGGCCACCTGGTAGGGGTCCATGTTGGCGTTGGGACGACGGTCCTCGAGCCAACCCTTCTTGGCCTTGGCCACCGCCCACGGGATGCGGATGGAGGCGCCGCGATCGGACGTCCCGTAGCTGAACTTGCTGAAGTGCTCGGTCTCGTGCGCCCCCGTGAGGCGGGACTCGATGCCCACGCCGTACACGGCGATGTGCTCGTCGATCCTCTTCCCGATGGCCTCGCACCCGGCGATGATGGCGTCCCAGCCACCCTCTTCGCGCATGGCCTTGGTGGAGAAGTTGGTGTGCGCCCCGGCGCCGTTCCAGTCGCCCATGATCGGCTTCGGCTCCAAGGTGGCGTAGACGTCGAAGTCCTCGGCGATGCGGAACAGCAGCCAGCGCGCCACCCACAGGTGGTCGGAGATGTCCAGCGGCGAGAGCACGCCCACCTGGAACTCCCACTGCCCCATCATCACTTCGGCGTTGGTGCCCTCGATGCCGAGCCCGGCCTCGATGCACGCCGCCGTGTGCAGCTCGACGATCTGGCGCCCGGGCATCTTGTCGCCGCCCACGCCGCAGTAGTAGGGGCCCTGGGGCGCCGGGTAACCGGCCACCGGCCATCCGAGGGGACGGCCGTCCTTGATGAAGGTGTACTCCTGCTCGATGCCGAACATCGGCTCCTGATCGGCGTACTGCTCGGCGATGGCCCGCAGCCTGGCCCGGGTGTTGGTGGGATGGGGGGAGAAGTCGGTGAGCTCCACCTCGCACATGACCAGCTTGTCGGTCGGTCCCCGCAAGGGGTCGGGGCAGGTGAACACCGGTCGGAGCACGCAGTCGGAGTCGTGTCCCAGGGCCTGGTTGGTGCTCGAGCCGTCGAATCCCCAGATGCCCGGCTCCTGGCCGTCCGCCACGATCTTGGTCTTGCTGCGGAGCAACGGTGAAGGCTCGGTCCCGTCGATCCAGATGTACTCGGCTTGGTAAGGCACGTGCTCTCCCTCTGTTGCTCGGTTGTTCTACCATTCCGGGCCCCGCCCACGGGTTGCACCGGTGAGCGGGGTCACTGTCCCCTCCCTGCCGGCGCCTCGAGCCACGACGCGAGAGATGGGGGTCCAACGGACGAACCACTATCGCAGACGGCGATTTCCCCCCCGTTACCCGAATATGAACGGAGGGTTAACTCGCAGAACCCTCGCAGAACAGTAGTGGGACGGCGGGGACGGCCCTGTCCGTCAGACGGCGAGGACGGGTCCCACCCACCAGGTTGGATGGCCTCAGGGCAGGAAAGGCCAGGCAGCGTCACCGGTAGGCTGACCGCATGGCTCGACTGCGGGTGGCCGCCTGCCAGATCAACACGGTGGTGGGCGATCTCGAGGGCAACGCCGGGCGCATCCTCGACGCCCTGTCCGAGGCCGAGGACGGCGGCGCCGACCTGGCCGTGTTCCCGGAGTTGACCGTCACCGGGTACCCGCCCGAGGATCTGCTCAGTCGGCCGGCCTTCATCGCCGACAACCTGGCCGTGTTCGCCCGGATCGCGGCCTCCACCGGGGCGTGCGCGGCGGTCGTGGGGTATGTGGACACCGATCCCTCCGGGCGGCTGGTCAACGCCGCCGCCGTGTGTGCCGAGGGCCGGGTGGCCGGCCGGTACTTCAAGCGTCTGCTCCCGAACTACGGGGTCTTCGACGAGCAGCGCTGGTTCATCCCGGGGGAGGGGCCGCCGACCCGGTACGTGGTGGCGGGGGTGCCGGTCGGGGTGACCATCTGTGAGGACATGTGGTCTGCCGCCGGGCCCATGGCCGAACAGGCCGCGGCCGGGGCGCGGCTGCTGGTGAACCTCAACGCCTCCCCCTACTCGCAGGGGCGGCGGAGTGAACGGCTGGAGGTGGTGGCGGAGCGGGTGGCTCAGACGGGCTGCCCCATCGTGTACGTGAACCAGGTGGGGGGGCAGGACGAGCTGGTGTTCGACGGAGCATCCGTGATGGTGGACGCCGGAGGGGCGATCGTGGCCTCGGCGGGACAGTTCGCCGAAGAGGTGCTCGTGGCCGACCTGGAGGTCGACACCGGAGGCCCGCCCCCCGACGCCGATGCCAGCACCGTCACCGTGAGCACGCGCCCGCGGCGGACGTCCACCGCCGGGGCCGGCAATCGGTTGGCACCGGTCCTCGACCCCGAGGCGGAGGTCTACGAGGCCCTGGTGCTCGGCACCCGCGACTACGTGGCCAAGAACGGTTTCACCGACGCGGTGATCGGCCTCTCGGGGGGGATCGACTCGTCCCTGGTCGCCGCCATCGCCGTCGACGCCCTCGGCCCGGGCCGTGTCCACGGGGTGACGATGCCGTCTCGCTACTCGAGTGGCGGATCGGTGGCCGACGCGGTGACGCTGGGTGCCAACCTGGGCGTCGAGGTCGCCACCGTGGCCATCGAGGACGCCCACCGCGCCCTGTCCTCGAGCCTGGCCCCGCTGCTCGGAGGAGAGACCCACGGGCTGACCGACGAGAACCTGCAGTCGCGCATCCGCGGGGTGCTGCTCATGGCGCTGTCCAACGCCCGGGGCTGGATCGTGCTGACCACCGGCAACAAGAGCGAGATGGCCACCGGCTATTCGACCCTCTACGGCGATTCGGCAGGAGGGTTCGCGGTGATCAAGGACGTTCCCAAGACGCTGGTCTATGCCCTGTGCCGCTACCGGAACCGACGGGCCGGCTTCGACCTGATCCCCGACCCGGTCCTGACCAAGGCCCCGTCGGCCGAGCTGCGCCCCGACCAACGCGACGACGAGTCGCTGCCGCCCTACTCGGTCCTCGACCCCGTGGTGGCGGGGTACGTCGAGGGCGACCGCTCGGCGGACGACCTCATCGCCGCCGGGCTCGATCCCGAGGCCGTGGCCCGCGTGGTGGCGCTGGTGGACCGGGCCGAGTACAAGCGCCGCCAGATGCCCCCCGGGGTCCGGATCTCGGGCAAGGCCTTCGGCAAGGATCGGCGGATGCCCATCACCAATCACTACCGGTCCGGAGTGGCTGGGCCCGCCCGCCCGTCCGGCCGACCGGGCGGGGAGGAGCCGGCCGTTGTCTGAGCTGACCGACCCTACCCACACCTCGGACCCCGGCCACCAAGGGGCCCGGCCGGAGGCGGAGGTCGTGGCGCTCCCGCTCGGCTCCACCGCGGCACTGGTGGGTCAGTACCGGTGGATCGAGAGCGCCCTCTACCGGCTGCTCGGCGAGTGGGTCACCGACATGCCCATCACGTCCGTGCAGGTCCATCTGGACGGGCAGAGCATGCGTCATGCCTGGCACGCCGACCTGTGGGCCGAGCGGCTGCCGGTCCTCGACGGTGTGGACCCCGACGGCCTGACCGTGCCGGCGGCCCCGACGGCGGCGCTGTTTGCCGCCCTGGCCGGCCTGGCGCTGCCCTCCGACGCGCCGGGCTCCTCCTGGCCGCCGGCGCCGGACGAACCGTCGGACCGCCCCGGGGCCCTGCCCCGGCTGGCGGGCCTGTACCGGGTGGTGCTGCCCCGACTGGTCACCAGCTACGAGCGGCACCTGCGGGTGGCGGCGCCGGTGACCGACGGGCCGGTCCTGCGGGCGCTGCGCCTGGTGCTCAACGACGAGATCGACGACTGGCAGGCCGGCGAGCGCCTGGTGGAGCGCCTGGTGACCCGACCCCACGACGTCGCCGCCGTCTATCAGTTCCTCGAGCGCCTCGAATCGGC
>DASZJN010000039.1:0-7042 GCA_035948045.1 Acidimicrobiales bacterium
CAGAGCGCCGCTCGACGCCGGCACCGCCGGTCACCAGCCTGTGAAGGGGCCCGATCGGCGTACGCGTCGACGGGCCCCCGGTGGCGGGCGCGGCCTGGTGGCACCGGGACCAACGCCACGGCATCCCGCGCCGGGCTGGCAACGAAGATCAGGCATGAACGGGCGCGCCCACGCCCCAACCTGCTGGTCTTCCCGGGCCCCCAGGTCATTCTTCGGTATTGGACGGGAAGCGCGCTGCTGGCCGTCTCTGCAGCCATCCACTTCGTGATCGAGGGCTACGAGCACATCCCTACCATCAGCCCGCTCTTTCTGCTGCAGACGATGTCCGGGCTGGCGGTCGCACTCCTCGTGGCCGCCTCGCGGCATTCCTTGGTGGCACTGGGCGGGGCGCTCTTCGCCGCCGGGACCATCGCTGGCCTGATCCTGTCGGCGGAGGTCGGGCTGTTCGGATTCATGGACAGCCTGAGCGCGCCGTCGGCCAACACGTCGTTGATGTCGAAGGAGCTGCCCTCATGGTCCTGCTGGGGGTGGCCCTCCTCGGGCTGCGGCGCCGGACTCAAACGGCTCGCTGACGCCCGCACCAGACGCACCGGCGAGAGGACGACCCTGCTACCCCAGGGCCAGCCGAACGCGTCGCGAATGGGCCGCCTCGGCCGCGAACGAGCGAGACTGCCATGGCTACCGGTTCGACGCTGTCAGGCGGAACCGGGACGGCTCTCGACTCAGTGCTCGGACGCCCCGCACAGGGGCGCCGGAGAAATCACCTCATCGTCAGAGACGAGCACTGAGCGTTCTCAGTGCTCGTCGGGGCCGACCCGACGACCACTACCGGAAATCCGATAGGGACGCCGGGTCGACACCCCGACCGAGGCCGAATCAGATCTTGCGGACCTGGCTCGCCTGCAGGCCCTTTTGACCCTGCTTGGTCTCGAACTCCACACGTTGGCCCTCCGCGAGGTCGCGGAATCCCTCCATCTGGATCTCGGACTGGTGAACGAAGAGGTCATCCCCGCCGCCGTCAGGCGTAATGAATCCGAAGCCTTTTTCGGCGTTGAACCACTTAACTGCACCTACACCCATAACTGTTGTCTCCTTGAAATTCACGCACGGTAACGCGGGGATCCATTGTGAAGCCCTACATGCATCGGCCCGCGTGATTGGGTCGATGACTCCACAACCCTAGGCGGAACGGGAGGGGTACCGCTGAAAACCCCGGTGACGGCACACAGATCAGGCCTCTGAGCGGCGCACAGGCCTCCCGTGGCCCACCGATGCCGGGGGCTGTGCGTCCAACCGAGCGGCGATCGCTATGTCGGTGCGCTGGGCAGGCGTACGCCGCCCGCCACTTCGCCGGAAGTCGAGTCGCCTGCCGTCACACGATCGCTCCACGTCGGGGCGCCGGCCTTTCGTCGGATCGGCTCGAACACGTCCGCCAGGATCATGACGGAGAAGGCCACGAAGAAGAAGGGCTCCACCAGAGTGCCCATCCTGTTGGTGAGGTACGCCAGCCCGAGGAACGGGTATCCGATGACCAGTGCCTTCACCAGCCCCGAGTAGATCCGGGCCTCGATGGTCCCTTGGCCGCGTGTACGGCGCATGGCGATGAGCGCGGCAGTCGTCAGGGTGGCGAACTCCGTGATGCCGGCAACCACGTGCACATAGTGGTGAATGGGTAGCTGTAGGTGCCATTCGAGGGTGCGGCACGTGGCGCTCAGGCCCTCGGCGCAGGCGTAGGGGTAGCGGCCTCCGACCGCCCCGCCGATGGCGAACAGCATCAACCACTTCCACTCCTTCCGCACGGCACCGCGTGCGTTCGACCCCCGGAGCAACAGCGCCGCTGCTATCAACACACCGGCGATCAGGTCCGCATCCGACATCAACGATGCATGCGGGCGGCCCGACGCCTCGAGGTCGGAGAAGAATCCGTTGACCGACGGCATGAGCCCCGGCACGAAGGGGACAATCACCCACCAGTTGTAAGCCAGCACCCCGGCAACACCGACCAGCTTGGCTGCGCTCAGCCGTGCGGCACTTTCGTCGGATACCGACGACGGCCTGAGCCCCGAGGGGAAGGTCAGAACCTGCACCCTCGTACCAACATGGTTCGAGGAGCAATCATTCCCCGGCCTTCCACCGGTCGATGTCCCAGGGGTTCGAGGCTCTCACCACGCCTTTTAGGTCCACCGCGGCACGGGATCATGGTGCTGTGACGATGCCTCCCGCCAATTCTCATCGCTCCGTGGGTGTCGACGGGATCACGGGGTCCAAAGCGGGCTCGGCCGGGACCCCGCTGCTACGTTCGCTGCCATGGGAGGGACGAGGGGGCGCTTGCGGTCCCGTGGCTGGCTCGCAGCGGCAGTGGCGGCATCGGTGGTCGCCGGATGCGGCGGTTCCACCAGCGGATCCGGTGGGGACGCGGGCACCTCCGCGACGGACCACTCGAATCCCGTCTCGCTGCCGGCCCCACCCCCGGTGGGCGCGGTCGCCTGGGCACCCTGCGCGGCGGGCTCCGCCCTCCAGTGCGGGACGGTGTCGGTGCCGGTCGACTACCGGCACCCCACCCTCGCATCGATCCCGGTGGCGGTGATCCGGGCACCGGCCACCGACCCCTCCGGTCCGACGGGGACGCTGGTGTTCAACCCGGGTGGACCCGGCGAGAGCGGGACCCAGATCCTCCCGGTGACGCTCGGCGACCTTCCTCCTGCCGTCCGCCAACACTTCGACATCGTGAGCTTCGACCCGCGGGGCACCGGGGCCAGCGATCCCCTCCGATGCGGAACGCCGCCGTCGGCGTTGACCAGCGTGACGCCGGTACCATCGGCCGCCGGCGCGCCGTTGCCCGGTGCGCCAGCGTTCACCGCCATGGCCCGGCGGTGCCAGCAGCGCACCGCATCGCTCGAGCCGTTCATCAACACCTTCAACACCGCTCGCGACATGGACAGGATCAGGCAGGCGCTGGGCCTCGCCTCCATCGACTTCTACGGAATCTCCTACGGCACCGTGCTGGGATCGGTCTACGCCGACCTGTTTCCCCGGCGGGTCGGGACCATGGTCCTCGACGGTGCGGTCGACGTCAACGCCTCACTGGTCCAGCAGGCCACCCAAGAGGCCCCGGCGGCCGAGCGGTCGCTGGATCATCTGTTGGCTGGCTGCGCTCCCCCATCGACGTGCCCTCTGGGAGCAGATCCGGCCGCCTTCTTCCGCTCGTTGGCCTCCGCGCTCACCCGCAGTCCGCTCCCCGCTCCGGGAGGCGGCGACCCCTACCCGGTCACCGTGGGGGATCTGGATACCGCCACCCTGCTGGTGCTCAGCGTCCCCGCCTTCAGCTCGACCTTCTACGCCGCACTGGTCGCCGCCGACAGCGGCAACGGCGCCCCGCTGCGCTCCCTTGCCCTCCTGTTCGTCACCGACATCGGGGGCTCACCGTTGGTGGATCCGCTGTGGGCCATCACCTGCAACGATGCCCACCGCCACCCCGGACCGACGGAGGCGGGAACTTTGGCCCGGTCGATCAACGCCCCCTACCCGTTGATCGGCGCCTATGCCGTGACCTACACGATGGGCGGCTGTGTCTCCTGGCCATCGGCCCTCGAGCCCGTAACCGACCTCCATCCCCGGGGCACGCCGCCGATCCTCGTCATCGGCAACACCGGCGACCCCAACACGCCCGTGATCAATGCCCAGCACCTGGCCACCATCTTCCCTGACGCCAGCATGGTGACGTGGAGGGGCTGGGGTCACACCTGGCTGCTCAGCGGTTCCGCCGACGCCTGCATGCAACAGCTGGTCACCAGGTACCTGACCGGTGCCGGGCTGCCACGCCCCCACACCGTGTGCGGCTGAGGCGCCTCCGGTGTCACCGCCCTCCCCGTTCGGGGCTCAGCTCGATCGCCGCACCACGGGCAGGGAGTGCTGGGACGGGAGCCGACCGCTGAGGCCCAGGGCCACCACCGCCACCACGGCCGGGAGGGCGAAGGCCACGGCCACGCCGGACGACAGGGGCCATCCCCGGTTGCCGCACACGGCGATGGCGGCGCCCCCGACGCCAGCGCCCAGGGCGGAGCCCATGACGTCCGACAGGCTCAACGAGGCCGACGCCCACCCCTCCCTACCCTCGGGCGCCTCGCGGAGCATCATCAACGAGATCGGGGCGTAGGCCAGGCCCATACCCAGTCCGGCCACCGTCCAGGCCGCGAAAGCCACCCACAGCGGCACCGCCGGCCGGAGGACCACGAGCATGCCGACCACGCCGGCCAGCACCAGGACGAGCCCCATCCGCACCAGTCGTCTCCCCTCCCACCGGGCGTTGAATCGGGCCTGAATCCACGCGCCCACGGTCCACGCCAGCGTCGAACCGGTCACCGCAATACCGGCAACGGCCACGCTGTGGTGTCGCACGGTGACGATGGCCAAGGTGACGAATGCGTCCGCCCCGAAGTAGGCGAACGTGAGCATCCCGCGGCTCAGGATGGTGCTCGGAAGGCCCCGCCGGGACCGGAGGGTTCCCTGCGGCAGTAGTCGTCGCAAGGCCGGAACCAGCGCCACGATCCCCGCCACCACGACGGCGGCGGCCACCACCGACACGCCACCGGCCAGTCCCCCGATGATGAGCCCGGTCCCGCCCGCGGCACGGAGTGCATCCGCCAGCCGGTGCTCCACCACCGGTGGCATGGTCGCCTTCCCCAGGTGCACCAGTCCGGGCAGGGCCAGGGCCCCGGTCACCGCCACCAGGGGGAGCAGGCCCAGAAAGACCCAGCGCCATCCGAAGACATGGGCCACTCCCGCACTGATCAGGGGGCCCACGATGCCCGGCACCACCCACGCGGTGGACAGGACCGCCATCATCCGAGCCCGGAGCAGCTCCGGGAAGCTGCGGCCGATGGCCACGTAGGCCACCGCCGGAACCGCCCCGGCACCAATTCCCTGCAGGGTGCGGCCCACCACCAGGACCAGCATCGAGGGTGCGAGCCCGGCCACCACCAGACCGGCCCCGAAGAGGGCCACGCCGGCTACGTAGGGTCGAGCCGGACCGGTGCGGTCCGCCTCCCGACCGGCGGCGACGATCCCCACCATGCTGCCGAGCAGGAAGGCGCTGAATACCCACCCGTAGAGGTGGATGCCACCCAGGCTCCGGGCCACCTGCGGCATGATGGTCACCACGGCCAACGCCTCGGCGGCCATGAAGGTGATCGTCAGCACGAGGCCGACGGTCAGGGCCCGTCGGTCGGGGGCCCACAGACCCTCAGCCGGCCCCTGGCCGCCTCCGCCCGGACCTTCTGTCTGTCGCCGGCGCACGCGTTCAGCCTACGAGTAGGGCCGGGTGGGACTTCGACCCGGCGTCCCGGCCACAGGAACCGGGGCCGATGGGACGCCTCTCAGGCCACCGTCACCCTCTCCAGCAGGACCGCCCGGCGGGGGCATTCGGCCGCGGCCCTGGTGGCGAACTCGACCAGATCCCCGTCGACCGGAGTGCCATCGACGCGCGGATAACCCCACTCATCTAGCGTGACCCGCTCAGGAAGGAGTTCGGCACAGTACCCATAGGCGTCACAAGCGACCGGGTCGACCCGCAGCCGCACTCCGATCCGCCGTGCCGGCGTCATGTTGACCTCCGTGTGCCGGCGGCGCCCTCGGGAAACCTCAACACCGTCGGGGAGGCGTGTCCGGAGCAGGGACGACCCTGGGCGTGGTCCAGGGTGTCGGCGGCGAACACCACCAAGGCACTTCTCACCAGACGGACCACGCCATCGGGGTGACGGCATGCACCTCGTCCCTCCACGGCGGCCGCTCGCATCTGGATGCGGTCGACCACCCCGGCGTCGGCACGACCGGCCCACAGCTGTTCGAGATCGTCGGCGATGGCGGGCAACCCGAAGACGCAGGGGCCGCACTGGCCGACACTCTCCCCCGCCAGGTAGCGGGCGATCCTCGCCGTCTCCGCTACGCCGCACGACGACCTGGGGAGCGCGATGATGACTCCCACTCCGTGACTGGTGCCCGCAGCCTTCAGGGGTCCGGGAGCGTACGGTACGTCCAGCTCGGCCGCATCGAGCCAGGCACCGCCATAGCCGCCGAGCAGCACCGCCGACAGCTCGGTGTCAACGCATGCCCGCGCCAGGATGTCGGCCACCGGTGTGCCCAGCTCTACTTCGAGCACCCCCGGGGTGCGGACGGCGCCGGTCACGGTGACCAGGGTGGAGCCGGGCGCCTCTGCGGTACCCAGGCCGCGGAACCAGGCGGGGCCGTGTCGGGCGATGAGGGCCACCTGGGAGAGCGTCTCGGCGTTGTGGACCAGAGCCGGGCAGCGACCAACAGTGACGGGCACCGACTTGTCCGTTCGGAAGACGGGCAAGGCCCGGCCACTGCTGAGCCACGTCACCAGCGAGGACTCCTCTCCGGTGACATACCCGCCTGGTGGCCGCCGCACCGAGGTGCGATGCACCAACATTCCGGCTCGCTGGCGCTCTGCGATGGCGGCCCCGATCGAGGCCGCCGCCGGGCCGTTGTGCTCGGCGACGCAGATCAGGATCTCGGATGCGCCGATCACCGCCGCGGCCACCTCCGCACCCTCGAGGACGAGATGGGGCGCCCTGGTGAGCAGCACCCGGTCCTTGGCGCTGGCCGGCTCACCCTCCATGGCATTGACCACCACCACAGGCCGATGCCAGCCGCCGTCGATGGCACCCCACTTCGCCGCGGCGGGAAATCCCGCACCACCCCGGCCGAGCAGCCCCGACTCGGCAACGGCCCGCCGCACCGCTTCCTTCCAGGCGGGATCGTTCCGGGTGGGAATGGCGAGGGGGCCGTGGGTGGCCAGATGGCCGGCCAGGTCGGGGGCAGGACTCCCCCCGGGGCCGACCGGGAGCATCCGCTCGGCGCCGGCGAAGGTCATCGTGCTCATGAATGCTCCTTCTCGAGAATTCGGGAGGCGCTGTCCACGCGCCGGGGCCGGGCGGAGGGCTCCTGCGAAGGCACCTGTGCCCTCCGAGGCGGCGAGGGGACGGCCCGGGTGAGGGCACCGAGCTCGACGGCTCGCACCCTG
>DASZJN010000040.1:0-2895 GCA_035948045.1 Acidimicrobiales bacterium
CAGGCAGAGGGCGGCCAACCCCGAGCCGATGGAAAGGGAGCCGGTGTCCCCCATGAAGATCCTCGCCGGGGCGGCGTTCCACCACAGGAACCCGAGGCAGGCGCCGGCCAGGGACACCGCGGCCAGGGCCAGGTCGAGGGCATCCCCAACGTGGTAGATGGCGAAGTGGCGGTACTGCCAGTAACCGATGATGGCCAGGCAGGCGAAACAGAAGGTCGCAGACCCGGCTGCCAGGCCGTCCAGGCCGTCGGTGAGGTTCACGGCGTTGGCGGAGGCGGCGATGATCACCGTGGCCCACACCACCCAAATGGCGGTGCCCATGTGGAGCCCGATCGAGTCGTAGCGCGTGAACGACAGCGTGGTGGCGACGTGGGCCCAGTACACGGCGAGCAGGGAGAAGGCCACTCCCAGGCCGATCTGCGCCCCGAACTTGGTTCGTTTGTTCAATCCCAGGCTCCGGCGGTGCCGTACCTTGATCCAGTCGTCGGCGAACCCGATCAGGGCGGCGCCGAGGATGGCCAGCATGATCAGTGCCCCCGAACGCGAGAACGTCACCTTGGGATTGGCATGGGCGGTCAGATAGCCGATGACGACTGCGGCCACGATGCCGATGCCGCCCATGGTCGGCGTCCCCGCCTTGGCGATGTGCACCTGGGGTCCGTCTTCCCGGATCTGCTGGCCGATGTTGTTCTTGACCAGCCAACGGATGAGCACCGGCGTCGACAGCACGGCCACCCAGAGCGCCACGCCGCCCGAGGTCATGAGCGAGATCACCGGTCGACGCCCCCAGCCTCACCGGCGGACCGCTCGGCGAGGGCGCGTGCGAGCTCGTCCCGGTCGTCGAACGGCAGCTCCCGTTCACCGATGACCTGGGTGGTCTCGTGACCCTTGCCGGCCACGACGACCACATCACCGGGACGGGCCCTGGCGACGGCCACGCCGATGGCCTCCGCCCGGTCCGGTTCGACCACCAGCTCGATGACGCCTATGCCCGAGCGGATCTGGTCGATGATGACCATCGGGTCTTCCGATCTCGGATTGTCCGAGGTCAACACCACTACATCGGCGCGACGGGCGGCCACGGCCCCCATCTCCGGACGTTTTCCCCGATCACGATCGCCGCCACACCCGAAGACACAGATCACCCGGGCCGGGCCGGCCAGCCCCCGGGCCGCCGACAGCGCCCCGTCGAGCCCGGCCGGTGTGTGGGCATAGTCGATCACCGCCGCGAACGGCAGGCCGGAGGGCACCACCTCCATGCGCCCGGGTATGGGCGGGACGGAGGCCAGACCCGCCGCCACCCGGTCGTCGTCAACACCGAGCGAGGAGGCGACCGTGGCCGCCAACAGGGCGTTGTCGACGTTGAACGCCCCCGACAGCGGAATGGTGACCTGGCGCCCGCGCCACGTGAACGCGGTGGACCCGATCGAGAGCCTCACGTCGGTCACCGCGGACCGCTGCACTCGGACCACCCGGTGCTCGGGCAGCTCGTCGGCGAGTCGCCGGCCCCACCGGTCGTCGACGTTGATGACGGCGAGCCGTGCTCTCGACGGCTCGAACAACCGGGCCTTGGCGGCGAAGTACCCGTCCATGGTGCGGTGGTGATCGAGATGGTCACGGCTCAGATTGGTGAAGGCCGCCACATCGAAGACGATGCCGTCCACCCGGTGCTGGCTGAGCGCGTGGGACGACACCTCCATGGCCACCGCCCGATGACCGTCATCCCGGATGCGGGCCAACAGGCCCTGCAGCACCGGTGCCTCCGGGGTGGTCCGGGCGCCGTCCAGGGTACCGATCACTCCGGTGGGGCGTCCCGCAGCGTTGAGTACCGATCGGATCAGGTGGGTCACCGTGGTTTTGCCGTTGGTGCCGGTGACGCCCGCCATGGTGAGCGCACGGGAGGGGTGCCCGAAGAACGCCGATGCCACCGAGGCCATGGCCGGCCTCACCATTCCCGGCGCCACACAGACCTGGGTCACGTCGAGGTCCAGAAGGTGATCGCACAGCAGTGCGGTGGCACCCCGCTCCACCGCCTGGGCGGCGTACCGGTGACCGTCGGTGTGGGCCCCGGGGACGCAGCAGAAGAGCGATCCCTCACGCACCTGGCGGCTGTCGAACTCGACCGCAGCCACATCCGTGGATGCCGGGTCTCCACGCACACCGACCACGCCGATGTCGTGGATCAGTGTGGTCATCAGCACGAGCGAGAGTTCCAGGGGCTCCGAGTGGGGGAAGGGGTTGAGCGGCGCCGGTCCGAACCCACCTACGGGCCTTCCGTGGTTGCTCCGGATGGCACCGAGACCGTGCCCGTGGCGCCGATGGCCGCATTCGAGGCCAACGCCGTGGCTGCGGCGGTCGTGGGGATGCCGTAGTGGTGGAGAGCGTAGGCCATGATCGTCGAGAACACCGGCGCGGCCACCGCCCCACCGTAGATGGGCGTGGGGTGGTCGAGGACCACCACCGCCGAGAGCACCGGGTCCTGGGCGGGGGCGAATCCGGCGAACGATCCGATGTAGGCGCCGGGGATGTAGCCCAAATGGCTGGGATCGGGGATCTGGGCCGTTCCCGTCTTCCCGGCCACGGTGTACCCGTCGATGGCGGCGCTGGTACCGGTACCCGAGGTGACCACTCCTTCGAGCATCGACACCAGCTCGGAATTGGTGGTCGGGTCGATGACCCGGCGGGTGGCAGAGGGCGGGGAGGCAGACACCGCTCCGGAGGGGCTGACCGTGGCCCGGACCAGGCGGGGGGCGACGAAGACCCCCCCGTTGGCCACCGAGTTGTAGGCGTCGAGGATCTGCTGAGCGGTCACCGCGTCGTCCTGCCCGATGGGTGTCGAACCGATCGAGGTGCCGGTCCCCGCGGCCACCACGCCCTCGAGCATCGACACCAGCT
>DASZJN010000041.1:0-7851 GCA_035948045.1 Acidimicrobiales bacterium
GGGCGACAGGGTGACCTCGGGGTCCTCGTCGAGGACCTGGCGGAACGACCGGTCCCCGTCCCAGGCCAGGCGGGCGTCGCGTTGCACGATCCGGTAGGCGGCGTCGCGGCTCAGGCCCGCCGTGACCAGGGCCAGCAGGACCGATTGGCTGAACACCAGGCCGTGGCTCCCTTCGGTCAGCGTGGCAAGCGCCCGCTCCGGGTGGATCACCAGGCCTTCGACCAAACCCCTGGTCTTCTGCAGCATGTAGAGGGTGAGCATGCTGGCGTCGGGGAGCACTACCCGTTCCACCGAGCTGTGGGAGATGTCCCGCTCGTGCCAGAGCGCCACGTCCTCGAGGCCGGCCGAGAGGTACCCCCTCAGCACCCGGGCCAGGCCGCACAACCGCTCCGACAGGATCGGGTTGCGCTTGTGGGGCATGGCCGAGCTGCCCTTCTGCCCCGGCTTGAACGGCTCCTCCACCTCGCCCACCTCGCTGCGGGCCAGGTGCCGGACCTCGGTGGCGATCAGCTCGATGGTGGCGCCCACCGCCGCGCACGCCCAGAGGTACTCGGCGTGGCGGTCACGCGCCACCACCTGGGTGGCCGGGGTGGGCGTGAGCCCGAGGGCCGCGCAGACGTGGTCTTCCACCCTGGGGTCGATGTTCGAGTACGTGCCCACGGCACCCGACAGCTTGCCCACGGCGATCCTCCCCCGGGCCGCGCGAAGGCGTTGCAGATCGCGGTCGGCCTGCAGCGCCCACAACGAGAACTTGGCCCCGAAGGTGGTCGGCTCGGCGTGCATCCCGTGGGTCCTCCCGGTCACCGGGATGCCGATGGACCCGAGGGCCCGGGCCTTCAGCGCCTGCACCAACTCGGAGCAGGCGGCGATGAGCAGGTCCGAGGCACGGGTGAGCGTGGCGCACAGGGCGGTGTCGACCACGTCGGAGGAGGTGAGGCCGTAGTGGATCCACGACCCCTCGGGCTGGCCGATGGCCGCCTGCACCACGTCGACGAAGGCGGCCACGTCATGGTCCGTGGTCCGCTCACGCTCCGCCACCGCCTCCACGAAGGCGGCATCCACGTGGGGCGCCCGGGCCCGGCAGGCCGCCGCCGCCTCGACGGGGACGTCCCCCACCTCCGCCCATCCCTCGGTGGCCAACAGCTCGACCCGGAGCCACATGGCGAAGCGGGCCTCGTCGGAGAAGAGCTCGGCCATCGCCGCGGGTGCGTACCGGGGTATCACCGGGTTGCCTCCTGGGGTTCGAGGGCCGTCGGCACCCGGACCGCCGGCGATTCCCCCGAGGCCGCCAACGCGATGTCCGACCGGCACTGCATCCCCGGCCACGAAATGGCCGAGACCCCGAGGTAGGCCTGCGCCCGGGCGGCGTCCAAGGTGTCCCCGAGGGCGGTCACCCCGAGCACCCTTCCCCCTGACGTCACGACGGCACCGGGCCCGGCCCCTGGTGCTGCTCCGCCTGCTCGGCGTGCTCCGTGGGCCACTTTTCCCTCCGTGGGCTCGGCGGCTTGGGCCGGCGCCGTGCCGGCATGGAATGCCGTCACCCCGTCCACGGACGACGCCCGGTCGAGGCCGCCGATCTCGTCGCCGGTGCGCGGCGACTCGGGATAACCGGCCGCGGCGAGCACCACGCACACCGCGGCGGTGTCGGCGAATCGCGGCACGCTGACCAGCGAGCCGGCCGCCACCTCGGCCAACAACCCGGCCAGGTCGCCGTGGAGGCGGGGCAGCACCACCTGGGTCTCGGGGTCGCCGAACCGCACGTTGAACTCGAGCACCTTCGGCCCCTCCGGGGTGAGCATCACCCCGGCGTAGAGCACCCCCCGGTAGTCGATGTTCCGGGCCCGGAGGGCGGCCACCAGGGGAGCCACCGCCTCGTCGACCAGGCGGCCCACCAAGGCCTCGTCCACGAACGGCACCGGGGAGTACGCGCCCATGCCCCCGGTGTTCGGGCCCCGGTCGTGATCCTCCAACCGCTTGAAGTCCTGGGCCGGCGCCAGGGGCGCCAGCCGGCGGCCGTCGCACAGGACCAGCAGCGAGCACTCTGGCCCGGTCAACCCTTCCTCCACCACCACCTGGCGGCCGGCGTCGCCGAAGGCCCGGCCGGAGAGCTTGGCGTCGATGTCGGCTTCGGCCTCGGAGAGGGAGCCGGTGACCAGCACCCCCTTGCCGGCGGCCAGCCCGTCCGTCTTGACCACCCACGGCCCGGGCAGGGTGCGCAGGTAGGCCTTGGCCCCCACCGGGTCGGTGAAGGTGCCGTAGCGGGCGGTGGGCACGCCGGCCTCGGCCAGCAGCTCCTTCATGAAGGCCTTGGAGCCCTCGAGCCGGGCGCCGTCGGCACCGGGCCCGAACACCAGGCGGCCCGCGGCCCGCAAGCGGTCGGCGAGCCCGTCGACCAGCGGCGCTTCCGGTCCGATCACGTACAGGTCGGCCTCGATCTCCTCGGCGGGCGTGCTCACGCTGGCGATGGTGTGGCCCTCGGGGGTGACCCCGGCGATCCCCGGGTTGCCCGGGGTCACGATCACGTCGGCCGTACGCCCGAGCACGACGGCCAGCGCATGCTCACGGCCGCCGGACCCCACCACGCACACCGTATGGACCTCGCCGGCACCACTCCGGCCGGCCACGGATGAGGCTCCGCTCATGCGGCGAAACGGACGAACTGCTCACGGCCCGGGCCCACGCCCACCAGCCGGACCGGCGTGCCGATCTGCTCGGCCAGGAAATGGACGTAGTCGCGGGCCGCCTGGGGCAGGTCGCCGATCTCGGTGGCGCCCGAGATGTCCTGCTTCCAGCCGGGCAGCTCCTCGTAGACCGGGGTGACCTGATGGAAGACCGACTGGTGGTAGGGCGGGTGGGTGAAGCGCTCGCCGTTGGCTTCGTAGGCCACACAGACCTTGACGGTGTCGAAGGTGTCCAGCACGTCGAGCTTGGTGAGGGCCACCTCGGACAGCGAGTTGAGCCGGACCGCCTGGCGCATCATCACCGCGTCGAACCATCCCGGACGGCGCCGCCGGCCGGTGTTGACCCCGTACTCGTGGCCCCGCTCGACCAGTGTCTCGCCCGTGTCGTCGACCAGCTCGGTCGGAAACGGGCCACTGCCCACCCGGGTCACGTAGGCCTTGGCGATGCCGATGACCTCGTCGATGTAGCGCGGACCGATGCCGGCCCCGGTGCAGGCCCCGCCGGCGACCGGGTTGGAAGAGGTCACGAAGGGGTAGGTCCCGTGATCCAGGTCGAGGAAGGTGGCCTGGGCCCCCTCCAGCAACACGTGGGCACCCCGGGCCAGGGCATCGTGGAGGACGCCCACCGTGTCGGCCACCATCGGCGCCACCCGGGGGGCCAGCTCGTCGAGATAGCTGGCGCAGATGTCGTCGGCGGAGAGAGGCAGCCGGTTGTACACCTTGGCCAGCACGGCGTTCTTCTCCTTCAGCACCACGTCGAGCTTCTGGCGGAAGATCTTGGGGTCGAGAAGGTCCTGCACCCGCAAGCCGACCCTCGAGGACTTGTCGGCGTAGGCCGGCCCGATCCCCCGCTTGGTGGTCCCGAGCTTGTTCTTGCCCAGGTACCGCTCGGCCAGCTGATCCAACTCGTGGTGGTAGGGCATGATGAGGTGGGCGTTGCCACTGACCAGGAGGTTGCTGGTGTCGATGCCCTTGCCGGCCAGGGTGTCCACCTCGGCGAGCAGCACGGTGGGGTCGACGACCACCCCGTTGCCGATGATGGGGGTGATGTGGTCGTAGAGGATTCCGCTGGGCACCAGCTGGAGCGCAAAGGTCTCGCCGTCCACCACGATGGTGTGGCCGGCGTTGTGGCCGCCCTGATAGCGGACGACCAGCTCCATCTCCTTGGCCAGGAGGTCGGTGAGCTTGCCCTTGCCCTCATCACCCCACTGGGTCCCGACGACGACGGTTGCCGGCACGCGTCACTCCTCCGTTGCGAAAAGCGGATTACGCACCAGTGTAGCCCGCACCCAGCCGGCCGATCCAAGGGATGGGCTGGTCACTGCTCGGGACGGCCGCCTCTGCCACCGGCCGCTCACGGCGTCCTGATTGGTCCTCTCCGGGTCCATGGCGTCTGGATCGGGGCCTGATCAGGCCAGCACGATAGCGCCGTCGACGGCGTCCACGGTGACGGTCGAGCCCTCGGGGTACCGGCCCTCGAGGAGGGCGAGCGCCAGCGGATCCTCGACCTGTCGTTGGATGACCCGGCGCAGGGGTCGGGCCCCGAAGTCGGGGTCGAAGCCCGCATGGGCCAGCCACTCGTCGGCGGCCGGCGTCACCGACAGGGCCAGCCGCCGCTCGGCCAGCCGGCTGCGCAGCCCGTTCAGTTGGATGGACACGATCCGCTCGAGATCCGCCTCGGTGAGGGCATGGAAGCGGACGATCTCATCGATGCGGTTGACGAACTCCGGCTTGAAGAACTCGAGCGGCTCGCCGGGGATGTTGGACGTCATGATCAGGACGGTGTTGGTGAAGTCGACGGTGCGTCCCTGGCCGTCGGTGAGACGACCGTCCTCAAGCAGTTGCAGGAGCGTGTTGAACACGTCGGGGTGGGCCTTCTCCAGCTCGTCCAGCAGCACCACGGCGTAGGGGCGACGCCGAATCGCCTCCGTGAGCTGGCCGCCCTCCTCGTAGCCCACGTAGCCCGGAGGTGCGCCCACCAGGCGGGACACCGAATGGCGCTCCGCGTACTCACTCATGTCGATGCGCACCATGGCGCGGGCGTCGTCGAACAGGAACTCGGCCAGGGCCCGGGCCAGCTCGGTCTTGCCCACCCCGGTGGGGCCCATGAAGAGGAAGGACCCGATGGGGCGGTTGGGGTCGGACAGGCCGGCCCGACTGCGCCGGATGGCGTTGGACACGGCCGAGACGGCTTCGTCCTGGCCCACCACCCGGGCGTGGAGGGCGTCCTCCATCCGCACCAGCTTCTCCACCTCACCCTCGAGCAGTCGGGTGACCGGAACGCCGGTGGCGCGGCTGACCACCTCGGCCACGTCCTCGGCATCCACCTCCTCCTTCAGGAACCGCTGTGTCTTCTGGAGCTCGTCCAGCGCGGCGGTGGCCGCCTCGACCTGGCGCTCGAGGTCGGGGATCAGGCCATAGGAGATCTCCGAGGCCTGGGCCAGGTTGCCGTCGCGGGCCAGGCGCTCGGCCTCGCCGCGCTGGTGCTCGAGCTCACCCTTGAGGGACTGGATGGTGGCGATGGCCTCCTTCTCGGACTGCCAGTGGGCGGTCATCGCCACCGACTCCTCGCGGAGATTGGCCATCTCCTCGTCCAGTCGGGCCAGGCGCTCGGCCGAGGCGCTGTCGGTCTCCTTCTCCAACGCCATCCGCTCGATCTCCAGCTGGCGCAGGCGACGGGTGACCACGTCGAGCTCGGTGGGCATGGAGTCGATCTCGATGCGCAGCCGGCTGGCCGACTCGTCCATCAGGTCGATGGCCTTGTCGGGGAGGAACCGGCCGGTGATGTAGCGGTCCGAGAGGACGGCGGCGGCCACCAGCGCGGCATCCTGGATGCGGACGCCATGGTGGACCTCGTACCGCTCCTTCAACCCGCGCAGGATGGCGATGGTGTCCCCGACCGACGGCGGCGGGACGAACACCTGCTGGAATCGGCGCTCCAGGGCGGCGTCCTTCTCGATGTACTGGCGGTACTCGTCGAGGGTGGTGGCTCCGATGAGGCGGAGCTCGCCCCGGGCCAGCATGGGCTTGATCATGTTGCCGGCGTCCATGGCCCCCTCCGCACCGCCGCCGGCCCCGACGATGGTGTGGAGCTCGTCGACGAAGGTGATCACCTCCCCCTCGGCGTCGGTGATCTCCTTCAGGACCGCCTTCAGCCGCTCCTCGAACTCACCCCGGTACTTGGCCCCCGCCACCATGGAGGACATGTCGAGCCCGATGACCCGCTTCCCCTTCAGCCCTTCGGGGACGTCGCCCTCGACGATCCGCTGGGCCAGCCCTTCGACGATGGCCGTCTTGCCCACCCCGGGCTCCCCGATGAGGACCGGGTTGTTCTTGGTCCGGCGGGACAGCACCTGGATGACCCGGCGCACCTCCTCGTCGCGTCCGATGACGGGGTCCATCTTCCCCTGCCGGGCCAGCGCGGTCAGATCGCGGCCGTAGCGCTCGAGGGCCTGAAAGGTCTCCTCGGGATTCTGCGAGGTGACCCGGTGGCTGCCCCGGACGTCGCGGAGGGCGGTCAGCAATTGGTTGCGGTCCACACCGATGCGGTCGGCCATGGCCAGCACCAGGTGCTCCACCGACAGGTACTCGTCCCCCATGTCGGTGCGCTGGGTGTCGGCCGCGGTCAGCACGTCGCGCAGGGCCCGGTCGATGCCCGGCTCGGCACCGCCAAAGGCCTGGGGCAGGCGGCTGAGCTCGGCGTCGATCCGGTCGGCCACGACGGCGGACTCGACACCCACCCGGGCGAGGATCGGCCCGGCGATCCCGTCGGGCTGGTCGAGGATGGCGGCCAGCAGGTGCTCGGGCGTGACGGCGGCGTTGTGGGCGGCGCGGGCCCGCTCCACGGCGGCGCTGAACGCCTCCTGGGTCTTGAGGGTCCACCGGTCGGGATTGAGGCTCATCGCGACCCTCCTGCATGCCCGGCGCGGCGGGCCGGCCGGGTGGGGACCAGCCCCTGCGAGAGCGGCACCAGGTCGCGCCGGTAGTGGCGGTGGGTCACCGCCACCTCCTCGCGGGCCTCGGCGCGGGCCACCACCAACTCGCTGCGGAGCCGGGCCACCTCGTCCTCCAGTTCCATGACCCGCCGGACGCCTTCGAGATTGAGGCCGGAGGTGGTCAGGCTCTGGATGTGGCGCAACCGGTCCAGATCCTCTTCGCTGAACCGCCGGCTCCCTCCCTCGGTGCGGCTCGGGTCGAGGAGGCCCTTGCGCTCGTAGACGCGGAGGGTCTGGGGGTGCACCCCGGTGAGCTCGGCGGCCACCGAGATCACGTAGACGGCGCGGGATCGGCGATCGTCAGCCACCTCAGACCCCCAGCACCTGGCGCTCCGGCGGGTCGACCACCGCGGCGAGCGCTTCGACCGCGGCGCGCTGCTCATCGGTCAGCTTGCCGGGAATGTCCACCTTGACCGTCACCAGCAGGTCACCGTCGGCGTTCCGCTTGTCGCCCGGGACGCCGCGCCCCTTCACCTTGAAGGTGCGGCCCGCAGGGGTGCCGGCCGGAATCCGCAGCGTGACCGGCTCGTTGAGGGTCGGGACGGTGATGGTGGTGCCCAGGGCGGCCTCGGGGTACGACAGCGGGATGGTCAGGGTGAGGTTGCGACCCCGGCGCCCGAAGATGCCGTGGCGATCCACGCGGACCACCACATAGAGGTCCCCGCTCGGCGCGTTGCCGCGGCCGGCGGCGCCGCGCCCCTTGACCCGAATGCGCTGGCTGTCCTCCACCCCGGCCGGGATGCGCACCTTCACGGACCGATTGCGGTGCTCGACCCCCGAACCCGAGCACGTCGGGCACGGCGTGGTCACCACGGTCCCCCGGCCACCGCACTGCGGGCAGATCTGGCTCAGCGAGAACAGGCCCTGGTTGTCCTGCAGGGTGCCGGAGCCCCCGCAACGGGGACAGGTCACCGGGCTGGTGCCGGGGGCGGCCCCCGTACCCGAGCAGGTGTGGCAGCGGACATCGGTGGTCACGTTCACCGAGGTGGTCACCCCGTTGACGGCCTCCTCGAAGGACAGGTGCAGCTCGGTCTCGACGTCCGCCCCGCGTTGCGGGCCGGTGGCGCTGCCACCGCGACGGCCGCGCCCGAACAGGCCGCCGAAGAGGTCGCCGAGGTCGCCCATGTCCGCCGTCCGGTAGGTCCCGGCCCCGCCGAAGCCGCCCGGGAAGCCGG
>DASZJN010000042.1:0-5363 GCA_035948045.1 Acidimicrobiales bacterium
CCAACGAAGAATTCCCTTACGACGAATCGGCGGAGACGCTGACCTCTGAACAGGGGTCCGACGCGGTGGCGGAAGGTCTGCGCGACCGATTGGCGGCACTCCAGCGGGCCGAGCAGCGGCTCGAGGGCGGAACCTTCGGCCACTCGGTCCGCAGCGGGCTTCCCATCCCCGACGCCCGTCTCGAAGCCGATCCGGCCGCCGAGCTCACCGTGGAAGAAGCTCAGCAGAGCTGACCCAGGCGTGCCCTCCCGCTGCTGTCCCGGATCGAGGCCCGGCGGCCCGATGAGCGAGGCCGTAGGCCGGTGGTTCGGATCCGGGCGACGGCGGCCGTCGCGGCACGCGGCTCCAGTGTCAATATGTGCGGATGATCGACCATGTCTCGATGCTGTGCTCCGACCTGGCGGCCAGTGCCGCCTTCTACGACGCCGTCCTGGCTCCGCTCGGAGGAGGACGGGTCGTGGACTTCGGGGAGGTCATCGGCTTCGGCATCCCTCCGAGGCCCACCTTTTGGATCGCGCAGAGCCCGACGGGAGCGGGATTTCGCGAATCCCACATCGCCTTTGTCGCTCCCGACCGGATATCGGTCACCGTGTTCTTCGATGCCGCGGTGGCCGCCGGTGCCGAGGTGCTGCACCAGCCCCGCATCTGGCCGGAATACCACCCCGACTACTACGGCGCCTTCGTTCGTGACCCGGACGGCAACAACATCGAGGCCGTCTGCCACACGCCCTGACTCGTCCTCCGGTTGACCGCGGCGTTCGCCCATGATCAGTATCGCCGACGGCCTGGGGCTGCTCATCGGGATCGTGGTCATCGCCACCATCGCCGACCGGCTGCGGATCGCGTACCCCATCCTGTTGGTGATCGCCGGCATCGGCGTGGCCTTGATACCGACGCAGCACCGGATCCAACTCCAACCAGATCTCGTCCTGCTGGTGTTTTTACCACCGCTGATCTACGACGCATCGCTCGACACGTCCGCTAGCGAACTTCGCTCGCACCTGCAGCCCATCCTCCTGCTGGCCGTCGGACTGGTGTTGGCCACCATGGTGTCGGTCGCCGTGGTCATCCACACCTTGGTCGGGGGGATGAGCTGGGCCGTTGCCTTCGCCCTCGGCGCCATCGTTTCGCCGCCCGACTCGGTGGCCGCCACCCAGATCGCCGGAAAGCTCGGTCTCCCCCGCCGGCTGGTGACGATCCTCGGCGGTGAGGGCTTGATGAACGACGCCACTGCGTTGACCTCCTACCAGGTGGCCATCGCGACGGTGGGATCAGCGTTCACCGTGGTCGACGTGCTCGGGAAGTTCGCCCTTGCGGTGGTGGTGGGGCTGATCATCGGCATCGCCGTGGGGTGGCTCGGGTGTCGCATGCTTCGTTTCACCGAGACGCCGGTGATCGAGAACACCATGCTGCTGATCCTTCCCTTTGCCGCCTACCTGCCCGCCGTCAAACTGGGGGCGTCAGGGGTACTGGCCGTCGTCGCCACCGGTCTCTACTTCGGTCGCTACGGCTCGGGATCGCTGACGGCGGCAGCCCGGTTGCAACAACGCGAGATCTGGGACCTGATCGTCTTTCTCCTGACCGGGTTGTCGTTTCTGCTCATCGGCTTGGAGCTTCGGCCGATTCTCGACAGCCTGACCAACCGCGAGTCCGGCTCGCTGGTCATCGAGGCCCTGGCCGTGGTCGGCGTCGTGATCGTGGTGCGCATGGCGTGGATGTTCGCAGCAACCGCGTTGCCCGGTGGACAACGGCTCTTCGGCGCAACCCAACGTTCCGGGCGATCGTGGCGGGAGACCACAGTGGTGGGCTGGGCCGGCATGCGCGGCGCGGTGAGCCTGGCGGCATCGCTCGCCCTGCCCCTGAGCTTTCCAGAACGAGATTTACTGGTGTTTCTCACCTTCGCCGTCATCGTGGCCACGCTGATCGGCCAGGGCCTGACCCTCCCCGGGCTCATCCGGCGCCTCGGTCTGGTGACGCGGGACGAGCAGGACGTGGTGTTGGTGGCCGAAGCACGGCGTCGACTGACGGTGAGCGCGCTGTCCCACATCGATGGCGTGACTCGGGGCGATCAGTTCCCCCCCGAGGTGGTGGACCGGATTCGCATTGGTTACGAGGCCCAACTCGCCCGCATCGACCGCAGACTCGAGGCAATCGGCTCTGGTGCCGTTGACGGGGATGGCCCCGGGGACGGGATTGGCTCGGGCCCCGATGCCACGGGCTACCTCGGCGCTGAGCGTGAGCTCCGCAAGCAGGTCATCAGGGTGGAGCGGGCCGAGCTCGACCTCCTGTTGACCCGACGGAAGATCAGCGAACGGGTCGCCGACGGGGTGCGCGAGGCCCTCGACGTCGACGAGACCACCATGGGGCCCTGAAAAGCCTGTAGGGCGCCTCCGAAGAGACGCCCTACAGGTCGAATTTGCTGATTGAGTGCACCGGAACTCCCGTGAGGCGCCGGATGGGACCTGGGTCCGGCTAGGTCGCCCGGTGGGTGTCTGGCTGGGTTTCGCCAGGTGGTACAGCGAGCCGCCTTAGCGGCCAGCCACCTCCAGGGTCCCAAATCGTTGACTGCTCAGTTGGACCACCTCCTCTCTCTGGTGACCACATGATAGCGATCAGCTCGGGCTCATAGTGTGGACCGCAGATGGGCTGTTGAGGCCCACTGGCCACCCCGAACCTCCGGCAGTACTCTACGAACATATGTTCGTATCTCCGACCAGCCAGCAGGGGGATGGTGGCCCGGGCCGCAGGAGGGCCGGGGAGTCCCTGGCCCTCCTGGCCGAGCGCACCCGGCCTGTTTCGTCGAGCCAGACCCGCCTCCTCCCTGTCCTCCCACCCCTCGTCGGCCTGTTCCCCGACGGCAGCCTGCGCCGGGGCAGCACCATCGTGGTCAGCGGCCTGGCCCTCCCCGGCAGCCCGGACGGGAGTGGCGGCGGGATCAGCGTGGCGCTGGCCCTCCTGGCGGCAGCGTCGGGGGCGGGCTCGTGGTGCGCCCTGGTCGGGCTCCCGGGCCTGGGGGCGGTGGCCGCCCACGACATCGGCGTGGACCTGGCCCGGTTGGCGGTGGTCCCCCGTCCGGGTGCGGCCTGGGCCCAAGTCGCCGCCACGTTGATCGACGGCGTCGACCTGGTGGTGCTCTGTCCTCCCTTCGCACCCCGCCCCGCCATGGCCCGCAGACTGGTGGCCAGGACCAGAGAGCGCCGGGCCATCCTGGTGGTGGTGCCGGGGCGGTCCGGATGGCCCGAGCACCCAGACACGCATCTGAGCGTCAGCGAGATGCAGTGGGACGGCGTCGGCACCGGCGATGGGTACCTGCACCGCCGGCGGATGACGGTGACGGCCACCGGCAGACGGTCGGCCACGCGTCCCCGCCACCACCACCTGTGGATGCCGTCGACCACCGGGTCGGTGGCGGATGCCGCCGGTGACGTCGCGGAGCAGGCTGTGAACCCGATGGCACGGGCGTGAACCGCCTCCTCGTCGTCCGCTGCCCCGACCTCCTCGACGAGGACGAGGATGGAGCCGCGCTCCGGCTGTTCGTCGAGGTGATCGGCACCGTGGAGTCGTACTGCCCGTGGGTCACCACCGTGCGACCCGGCATCTGCTCGCTTCCGGCCCGCGGCCCGTCCCGCTACTTCGGCGGCGAAGGCCCGCTGGCCCGATCGGTCGCCGACGCCGTCTCCGACATCACCGCCGTCGAGGTCGGGGTGGCCGACGGGCTGTTCGCCGCCGTCCTCGCCGCCCGCAGCGGCCAGGTCGTTCCCCCGGGAGGCACCCCCGGGTTCCTGGCCCCCTTTCCGGTCGGCATCCTCGGCCATCCCGAACTGGCCGAACTGTTGACCCGGTTGGGCATCCGCACCCTTGGCGACTTCGCCGCCCTTCCCGAGTCCCATGTGCTCGGCCGGTTCGGAGCCGACGGGGCCACCTGCCACATGGTGGCCGGTGGCCGGAGCGGTGACCTGGGCCAGCCGGGCCAGCCGGCGGCCGGCCGGCGAATCGACGAACAGCGCTCGAGAGCCCGGGGCAACCGCGCCGTGGTGGGCGAATCCGGGTTTTGGGGCGGGGTGAGTGACACCGATGTCCGGGCCGGTCGGGCCCTGACCGCGGTCCAGGACCTCATCGGCCCGGACGGCGTGGTGACGGCCCGCCTGCAAGGGGGCCGCGGGCCGGCCCAGCGTGCCCGCTTCGTCACCTGGAATGCCCGGGAGAACCACGTGGACCCCACCCTCGTCGCTCCGTGGCCCGGCCAGATCCCGTCGCCGGCGCCGGCAGTGGTGCATCCCGCTCCTGTCCCCGCCGACCTGGTCGACGCCGACGGGCAGCCGGTGTCGGTATCCGGGCGGGGACTGCTCACCGCCGGCCCGCACCGCCTGTCGGTGGAGAAGGGCCCGTGGGCGGTGGTGACCGCCTGGGCCGGCCCATGGCCGACCGAGGAGCGGTGGTGGTCGCGGTCCCGCCGCCGAGGCGCGCGCCTGCAGGCGGTCACCGGCGGCGAGGCCCACCTGTTGCTGGTCGAACGGGGTCGCTGGTGGGTCGAAGCCACCTACGGATGATCGAGAGCGTCACGAGCAGATGGCCTACGCCGAGCTACACACCCACTCCAACTTCTCCTTCCTCGACGGTGCCAGCCATCCTGAGGAGCTGGCTGCCGAGGCGGTCCGACTGGGCCTGTCCGCGGTCGCCCTGACCGACCACAACGGTCTGTACGGCGTGGTGCGCTTCGCCGAGGCGGCCCGGGCCTTCGGCCTGGCCACGGTGTTCGGTGCCGAGCTCACCATCACCGGGGCGGGCGCCCCGCCCGTCCGTACCGGCGTACCGGATCCGGACGGCACCCACCTGGTCGTGCTGGCCCGGGATCCCGAGGGCTATGCCCGGCTCAGTCGGACCATCGCCCAGGCCCACCTGGACGGTGGGGAGAAGGGGAAGCCGATCATCACCCTGGACGACCTGGCCGATCGTCACGACGGCCACTGGCAGATCCTCACCGGATGCCGCAAAGGGGCGTTGGCCACCGCCCTCACCACCGACGGGCCGGCCGCCGCGGCCCAGGCGCTCGATCATCTGATCGGACGGTTCGGTCGCGACCACCTGGCCGTCGAGCTGTGGGACCACGGCAACCCGATCGACGCCACCCGCAACGACGCCCTGGCCCTGCTGGCCATCGAGCGCGGGGTGGCCCCGGTGGCCACCAACAACGTGCACTACGCCACCCCGGCCCGGTTCCCCCTGGCCACCGCGTTGGCCGCCGTCCGGGCCCGGCGGACCCTCGGGGACCTCGAAGGGTGGCTCCCCTCGTCGGCCACCGCCTGCCTGCGCGGCGAGGGCGAGCAACTGCGGCGATTCGCGCGGTGGCCGGGGGTGGTCGA
>DASZJN010000043.1:0-8932 GCA_035948045.1 Acidimicrobiales bacterium
TCGTTTCCGGTCCATGCGGGGGCGCTTCTCCCGACCCACCTACCCCGGAGACACCCTGACGGTCTCAATGTGGGTCGAGGGATCGACGGCCCGATTCCGGACGGAGAATCAGCGCGGCGAGACGATCATCGATGCCGGGGCCCTCGAGCTCTCTGGAGGTGACCCCTGACCACCTGACTGCCTCCGGTCGATGGCGGGACGGGAGCTACCTCGGCGTGGGCCGTTGTCACCGGGCTCAGGGTTGGATGTAGGCGTAGATGGGGTCGCCGTTGAACTGCACGGAGTCGGCGGGAAGATAGGGGCCGTTCTCGATGACCGCCAGCGTGTCGTTGGGCTCGGGCCCGGCATCGCCCTCGATGGAGATGATGGCACCGTCGGGCCAGACCTGGGCGACGATGCCCATGTGGGTCGAGGTGGCCAAGGAGCTCGGCCCTGTTCCGAACAGGACAGCGTCGCCCGGGGCTGGTACTTGGCCCGGACCGAGCGCAAGACCTCGCGCCGCACCCCAGTCGTAGACAGCACCGGTGAACGAATACCGGGGGATGTCGATGCCCTGCTGGTTCCACACCCAGGTGGCGAACAGGGCGCACCACTCTTCACACGGTCCGTAGAGGTTGCAGAAGGGGCCCAGGTCGGCGTCCGGGTTGGGCCCCACCTGGGATGCCGCTGTCCGCACGATGCCAGCACCACCACCCGGCGGGGGATCGGCGAAACCGGTGTCGATGTCGCCCGGTTGCAAGAGCCAATACCCCCGCCCGTCAGGAGTGGCGACGATGGCGGCAGTGGGTGAGAACGGTGGGTCGTTCGGCGACGGTCCCAGAAATGGAGCATCACCGAAGGGCAGCACCCCTGCGGTGGCCGCCACCAGCCAGTAGCCACCGCCGTCGTGCGTGGAGGCGATGCCGGTGACCGAGGTACCGATGGGCTCGTTGGCCGCCGACCCGAAGAATCGGGCGTCGCCGAAGGTGAAGACCCCGCCGTCGGCCGCCACCAACCAGTAGCCCTGGCTGTCGCTGGTAGCTGCCATGCCGACGATGGGCTGGTTCAGCCGTATCGCCCCGGTCGAACCGTAGAATCGGGCGTCTCCGAAGGTGAAGACCCCGCCGTCGGAGGCAACCAACCAGTAGCCCCGCCCGTCAGGCGTCGCCGCCATGCCCACCACGGGCTGGTTGAGCCTCACCGCCCCGGTCGAACCGTAGAATTGGGCGTCGCCGAAGGTGAAGACGCCGCCGTCGAGCGCGGCGAGCCAGTAGCCCCTGCCGTCGGGTGTGGCCGCCATGGCAATCACAGGCGCGTAGAGTCGCGAACCGCCGGTGGACCCGTAGAAGGCGGCGTCTCCGAAGCTGAACACCCCGCCATCGGCGGCGGCCACCCAGTAGCCATTGCCGCTGGGTGTCGGGGCCATCGCCACCGCGGGGGACGCGAGGCTGATGCCGCCGAAGCCTCCGCGGGTGACGGCGCTGCCGTAGCCACTCACACCGCCGCCGGCAAACAGCGCAGCCGCTGAAGGGCCTGCCCGCGCCGACGAGGCTCCGACGAGCGAAGGGGTGAGGAGCGAGACAGCCATGGCCACGAGGGAAATGGTCAGGGCGATCACCCGGTTCGGCCGATGGCTCCGCCCCACCGAACTCGGGCTAGCCGGCACGTCGGGCAACCCAGATATCGGCCGCGGGCAGGCCGGGACAGACGACCTTCGCGGCGGACCAGCCGGAACGGCCGAGGGCGTCCATGAAGTACGACGTGCGGAAGCCGAGCTCGAACCAGCCGTTCTTGCGAATGGCCCACAGCGACTCGCCGTCGAGCCGGAGGCTCCATGGTGCGTAGAAGTCCTCCTCGATCGGCTCGGCGGCAAACAGGACCCGACCTCCCGGGGCGATGATCCGATGAAGGCTGGTCAGGAGGCTCGAGTGATCCGTGCAGTGGTGGAAGCTCTCGAAGAACAGGATGGCGTCAAATGAATCGGAGAGCTCGTCGACCATCGAGAAGTCGCCGACCATCGTGTCCACCGTGGCGTTGACTCGTGACGCCCGGGCTTGGATCAGGTCGGCGAACTGCTGGGAGATGTCGATCGCCGTCACGCGGTGGCCCATTTGCGCCAGAGCAACGGTGATATTGCCCCAACCCGCACCGAATTCGAGCACGCGGCTTCCCGCCGCCAGATCCAAGGTCCGGATGACCTGCCCTATGGCCATCAGGTGGTTGCCCACCGTCACGCCGCTGGCGGTCGAATACGGGAAGGGCACATCCACGAACCGGCCGAGCTCGAAGTCGGTGCTCTCGTTGCTCAGCTCGTACGGCGATCCGTGCAGCCAGGCATACAGATCCATGACCGCCGTTCGGTATCTCTCCGAATGGGGGTCGGGGGGCATGTCCAGATCGAGCTCCATGCGAAAGGTGGTGAAGGAGCGCCGCAAGTCGTCATCGGAGACCTCGGCCGCCTTGTCGACCTGTTCCAGCATCTCGTCCAGTTCGTCCAGCGTGTGAACGACCCTCGGGGATGGCTGAGGCTCATGGGGCAGCCACGGGCGGACCAATCCCTTGACGCTGTCGGCCGGTCGAGAGACGGTCAGTCGCCGGGGAAGCCGGCTCCAAGCCTGCCGTGCTCTTGCCTCGACCCTCGACATTGCTAGGAGCCTACAGGCGCACCGAGAGCCCTCATGGCCGGCCGACCGGGTTCGGGTTGGTCAGGACAGGTGGGCCGACGCGCAGCCGTTCCCTTGCTCGGCTGGGGTTGTTGGCTATCCTCGGCCCCATGTCCATTTCCCATCCGACGCAGGAGCAGGTGGACGCCATCCTCTGGTTCCACTCCATCGACCTTGGTGGCGGCGTCGTGACCAAGGGCCTGTCACAGCCCCAGATGCCGGAGGACCAATTCCCGTCGTTCGCCGGGCGCAGTGTCCTCGACATCGGAGCCTGGGACGGCTACTACTCCTTCATGGCCGAACGACTCGGGGCCAGCCGGGTCGTTGCCCTTGACCACTATGCCTGGGGCGTGGACATGGTGGCGCGTGGCGAGTACTGGACCGAGTGCATAGCCAGGGGCGAGCTGCCCGACCAGTCCCGTGACGTCACGGACTTCTGGCTCCCCGAGCTGCCGGGCCGACGCGGCTTCGAATTCGCCGCTGCCGCTCTGGGATCGAAAGTGGAGCCCCGATTGGCTGATTTCACCACGGTCGACCTTTCCGAGCTCGGTGTCTTCGACGTGGTGCTCTATCTCGGAGTTCTCTACCACATGAAGGAGCCCCTCACCTGCCTCGAGCGCCTCAGATCGGTCACCGAAGGCGTGGCTGTGATCGAGACCCAGGCGGTGCACCTCCAGCTCCTCGAGCACAGCAGCCTCATGCAGTTCTATGGTGCCGGAGAGCTCAACCATGACTTCGGCAATTGGTACGTTCCGACCATCGACGGGCTCCACGCGCTCTGTCGAGCGGCGGGGTTCTCATCGGTGCAGACCATCGTCGGCCCTCCCCCGCCACCGGAACCAAAGCCGGAGCCGTTGCGAACCCGAGTGGGCCGGCGGCTGGCGGGTCTGGAGAAGCAGGACCACCTCTCTGCGCCCAGCGAGCTCTATCGCGCGGTGGTACACGCCTTCGCCTAGACGCACACTCCTGGGGCCTGAGGGCGGCCGCCTTGGCCGCAGCACCAGAGGACAGGGCGTCGCCGCCCGGGCCTCCTCATTCGCACGTCCGGGCGGCACAGTCGGTCAGTCGTCGATACCCTGAACGGCCATGGGCGCGGAGAGAGACGGCACACTCGATTTCCCGGACGGCTTCCTCTGGGGAGCGGCCGGTGCCGCCCACCAGATCGAGGGCGGCAACACGAACAACGACTGGTGGGACTTCGAGCACGCCCCCGGCTCGCCCTGTGTCGAGTCGAGCGGGGACGCCTGTGACTCGTTCCACCGGTGGCGCGAGGACATCGACCTGGTCGCGGACATGGGCCTGGGCTCGTACCGTTTTTCGCTGGAGTGGAGCCGCATCGAGCCGGCTGAGGGGGAATTCTCGACCGCGGCGCTGGATCACTACCGCCGCATGTGCGCCGCGTGCCACGAGCGCAATATCGTCCCGGTCGTCACCTTCCACCACTTCACCAGCCCCTCGTGGCTGGCGGCACGCGGCTCCTTCGAGGCGCTGGACGCCCCTGACCGGTTCGCTCGGTACGTGGAACGCGCCGCAGCCCATCTGGGCGACCTGATCGGTTGGGCCTGCACCATCAATGAGCCCAACGTGATCGGGGCCATGGGCTACACCATCGGAGAGTACCCACCGGGGGTGAAGGACGACCTGGGCCGCCACCTGGCGGTCAACGAGGCGATGGTGCGCGCCCACCGACTCTCTGTTGACGCACTCCGGTCAGGTCCCGGCTCGTACCCCGTGGGGCTCACGCTGTCGATGGCGGAGATCGTGGCCGACGAGGGCGGTGAGTTCACCCGCGACATGGCAGAGGACATTCTCGAGGACACCTTCCTGCGGGCCACGGAGGGCGATGATTTCGTGGGCGTCCAGGCGTACACCCGGATGCATTTCGGGCCGGAGGGGGTCGCACCCGACGACCCCTCGGTGGGTCAGACCCAGATGGGAATAGAGAATTGGCCGCACGCCGTCGCCCATTGTGTGCGGCGCACCGCGGCGTTCACCGGCCTGCCGGTGATGATCACGGAGAGCGGGATCGCCACCGAGGACGACACCGAGCGCATCGACTACATCGATGCCGTGCTGCGCGAGGTCCACGCCTGCATCAACGAGGGACTCGACGTGCGCGGCTACTTCGTCTGGAGCCTGCTCGACAACTTCGAGTGGAACATGGGCTACGGGCCCAAACTGGGGCTGCACGCCGTGGACCGGACGACATTCGAGCGCCGGCCCAAGCCCAGTGCGGCGTGGTACGCCCATGTGGCGCGCACGAACCGGCTCGGGAGCGCCGGGCACTGACCGGTCGACGCCCTTCGTCGGGTGCTGGTCCCTCGACTGTCAGCCGAGGAAGTCCTGGGGTGGCCGCCGACGGTCGGAGCGCGGTGCGGCAGCTTCGACGCCCCTGGGATCACCGTCGGCGTCGCACATGATGCGGACCGATCCGAACTGCGCCCCCTCGAGGATCGGGACCAGAGCGTCCGGCTGGTCCCCACCGACCTCGATCAACAGGTGGCCGCCGGACCGGAGCCAACGGCGGGACTGGCTCACCGCCCGTCGCACCACCTCCAGACCGTCGTCGCCACCGTCGAGGGCTGCTGTGGGCTCGAAGGCCCGCACGTCGCGGGGAAGGTAGGCGATCTCACCCGTCGGCACGTAGGGGAGGACGGCGATGACGACGTCGACCGTCCCCTCCCATGACGCGGGCACCCCTTCGAAGAGGTCACCCTCGGCCACGGTCACGCCGTTTTGCCGGGCGCACCTTGCCGCCACCGGGTCGAGCTCCGTGCCGATGACCGACGCTCCGGGGCGACGGTCGAGGAGCAGGCAGGCGATGGCTCCGCTCCCGGTGCCGAGGTCGATCGCCCGGCCGGCCGGTGGGAGCAGCGCCGCAGCCCGCTCCGCCAGCGGCCCACTCTGCCACCTCGGGACGTACACGCCGGCGGCCAGCAAGACCGAACGTCCGCAGAAGGCCGCTCTCCCGGTGATCCAGGCCAGCGGCTCGCCCGTGGATCTGCGCCCAACCAGCGCGGCCAGCGTGTCGCCGTCGCCCCGGGCGGCGACGGCGAGCTCCTCCGCCTCCTCGGCGGGGGCGACGCACCCCGCAGCCGTGAGACGGCGAACGGCCTCCGACATGGCGGTTCTCGACGGTCCGGGCACGGCCCGATTGAAGCACGGATGCGCCATCGGGCCCGCGGGTTCCGACCCCAAGCCTCCGAGACGCTTGAGCCTTCCTCGACGTCATCGGAAACGCGTCGGCGGAGACGAGCGGGCCCGAGACGAGTCGGCCGCGGATGCGGACACCGTCGGTGGGCAGCCCGGGCTCAGAGTGGCTCGTCCGGTCAATTGTCCGGTCGATTAGAGGAACGAGAACAAGAACAGTTGCGTGGCGTAGGCAACCAGCCGGGGCTCACCGGTTCCCGCCTCCCCACAGTCCCACAGGGCCATGTCGGCTGACGCGTAGCCGTCCCCGGCGAAGCGGGCGCGGTTGTGGCCCAGTACCCATGGCGAGCGGCACACGTCGAGGAGGTGCACGGTGAGATCGATGCTCGGGGCAAACCACGTCCGATCCTGGGGACCGACCCTCTCGTGGACGGCGCCGGGCATGGTGTCCGCCAGCACCACGAGGGCCAACGGGTCGATGGTCCCGTCCTCGAGGTAGGGGGGCTGATCGAACCGGTACCACATCGCCCGCTCGGCGCGGTCCGGGGTGTAGTCGTCCCACGGTGCATGACCCAAGGCTGACCTCCCCTCGACCCTTCGCTCCCAGAACTCCATCGGGGTGAAACCCTCCTGGCCGGCAGGTCTGGGATCCCGAAACGACGGGCAGTCGTCGGGCGGGGGCACCTCGGACGGCGGGGCCAGGTCGGTGAAGGTGAAGCCGGAGCGCGGGGAGCCGAAGATGGCCGTGGTGAGGTGGCCGTGGTCCCGATCTAGGTTGGAGACCTCGGCCCGGAGATGGGACATCGAACGTCCCCGCCGCAGCAACGCCACGTCGACCACGACCGGTCCGTGGGCGACCTGGGCGACGAACGTCGTATGGAGCGTGCGCAACACCTGGCTGGGATCGCCCAACGCGGCGGCCATGGCCCGAAGGGCCACGGCGCTGACAATGCCGCCTTGGGGCAGCGGGCTCAGGTTCCACGAGCGGTCGACGGCGGCTTCGTAGCGACCCTCTCCCACATCGACCACCGCGGTCGTGGCCTCAAAGGGGTTGCTCACGACCCGAGATGGTCGCCGCCCCTCTCCGCCGCTGTCAATCCCGAGGGTCGTTCGGGGCGTCCGCCGAGGAATCAGGAGGGACCAGGAGGGTTTCGGGGCAGGACCTCGTAGCGGCGACCGGGGCTCGAACCGTGTGAGTCCCGCCCCGGGCCGGGAGGCGCCACCAGCCTTCATTCTGCCTGGTCAGGCCACGAACTCCTTCGGCTATGGTCGGGTCCGTGACAGCATTTCGTCGTCCATTGCCGGGCGACCGACCCGCCCGGACCAGCGAGGCTCCATGAACATCGTCGTCAGCAACGTCAAGGGAGGAGTGGGAAAGACCACGACGACCGTCTACCTGGCCGCGGCTGCCGTCGCCCGGGGTTGGGAGCCGGTCACGCTGATCGATGCCGACCGTCAGGCCTCGTCGGCCGAGTGGCTCGAGGAGAGCCCCGTCGACGGAGTCGATCTGGTCGAAGCTCCCTCGGAGCGCACGGTGGCCCGTGCCATGGCGAACCACGACGGGCTCGTCGTGGTCGATACGCCACCCGGCGACGAGCGCATCGTGCGGGCCACGCTCGATCGGGCCGATGCCATCGTGATCCCGACCCGGGCCGGCGGCGTCGAGTACTCGCGGGTGGTGGCCACCCTCGACCTGATCGACAAGGGCACCCCCCTCGGCGTCGTCATCTGCGCCGCCCGATTGGGCACCAACGATCTCGAGGAGGCCATTCAGTGGTGGACCGACTCCAAGGTTCCCATCTGGGGGATCATCCCCGAGCGGGTCGGGATCGCGGCCGGGCCGGAGGCCAGGCTGTACCGCGAGGGCCTCGACGCCTACGACGGCGTGTTGAGGAAGGCGCTCCGCAAGCGTTCGGGCTGACGCTCAGCAGTCGAGATCGCCGGGGCCGGGAGGCACGTCGACGGCGTGCTCTCTGAGGGCCTCGAGAGGGACGACCTCGAGGGCGCGTACATGGGTGGACGCCAGGACGACATAGGCCGCGGCGCCGTCCCGATGGGCCCGCAGCCAGTTGACGGCGGTGACGCACCAGCGATCCCCGGGCACGAGACCGGGAAAGCGGAACTCCGGTACCGGTGTGATCAGGTCGTTGCCGATCCCTCGCTGGTGTTCGAGGAACTCGGGGGTGACCACCGCGCAGATGGTGTGGCTGCCCAGGTCCTCGGGACCGGTGTGGCAACAGCCATCCCGATAGAAGCCGGTGACCGGATCGCCCCCGCAGAGCTCCAGCTCGCCGCCCAGCACATTGCGATCGACCATCGAGGAAGTATCGTCCAGACGAGCGTGGTGCTCGAAATTCGCGGGGTACCTCCCGGGGGCTGAACGGGTCAGAGCATCTGAGTCCGACCCGTAAAATTGTGCCCAGGATGTCGATCCGGGCCCGAGGGCACCGTTAATTGGGGGATGCGGGCGTGAACCCCACGACCCACGAACCGAGGAGAGCCCAGTGCAATACATGTTGATGATCCACAACGACCCCAACACCCACCCCACACCGGGGGACCCGGAATGGGGCCAGCTGATGGCGGACTACGCGGCGTTCAGCGAGCAGCTGGGTTCGTACACGGGCGCTCCGCTCAATGACCCCAGCACCGCCACCACCGTGCGGATTCGCAATGGTGAGACCCTGGTCGTCGATGGGCCCTTCGAAGAGACCAAGGAGTGGATGTCCGGCTACTACGTGATCGACTGCGACAACCTCGATCAGGCGCTGAAGGCGGCCGCCATGGTCCCTTCGGCCAAGTTCGGCTCCGTCGAGGTCCGTCCTGTGGCGGAGATGTAGCGCTGGCCACTGACCCGGCTCGCCCTGGATCAGGCTCTGTGGGCGACGCCCTCGAGGCCGCCTACAGAGCTGATCGCGATCGGGTGCTCGCCCGCCTCATCGGCATCCTGCGGGACTTCGACCTGGCCGAGGATGCCCTTCAGGATGCACTGGTAGCGGCCGCGTCGACCTGGCCGGTCCACGGTGTGCCGGAGAACCCGGCCGGATGGCTGGTCACGACGGCCAGGCGTAAGGCCATCGACCGGTTGCGCAGCGGTGCCGCCTCGGAGCGGCGCAACCGGGCGTGGGGCGAGCTGTCGG
>DASZJN010000044.1:0-4065 GCA_035948045.1 Acidimicrobiales bacterium
GCCGACTTCGATCCCCCGCCGCCACTCGGAACGACGGACCGGGCCCGCTACATCAAGGTGACCAGCCTGGAGGAGGCACAGCGACCGGAGCTGCAGACGTGGATCGAGCAAGCGGGACGCACGGCGGGTTGGAAGTGACCAGCATCCCACCCGAACCGCTCGGCGCTCGTCAACCGCCTCGCAAAACATCAGGAGCGAGTGTCCCAGAATGTCGGACCATCTCGACGGCGTGATCAGCGCGGCGCAGGGTGCGCCGGCGTCGTCCCCCGTGCGTAACTACCCACAGGGAGCTGTGGCGTCACGGTGGCATGGAGCGTGGCCGGGAAATCGCCGATCCGGCGGACACCCGTCTGCCAGCCAGACTCTTGGAGGCGGCGCCCGGATTCGAACCGGGGTACGGGGCTTTGCAGGCCCCTGCCTAAACCACTCGGCCACGCCGCCGTGACAGCAGGGCGGTCAGCCTAGTGGGCTGCGTCTCCGTTCCCGGGTTCCCGCCGGCTGGATCGCCACGCGTGGCCGACGGCACCGGCCCTGTGGTCAACCCACGTGTGCCGCCGAGCGCCCTACTTCCGGAGGCGGTTCACCAACCAGAACGCGCCGCCGATCAGCACGACGACGGCAATGATCTTGACGAAGAAAAAGATGATGCCGACGATGCTGCTCAGGACCCAGAAGGCGACAATGGCGCCGACCACAGCCACCGCGGCCATGAACACGTAGTGCGTCAGTGAAACTGGCTTCTTGCTCTCTCGAGGACTTACGTCTGTACTCACAGACCCAATGCTACGTTCCCGCCATGGTCGCTGAAGCGTCACTCCGGGAACGGCGCCGTTCCCTGCTGGCGCAGCCCGACCTGAGAGGTGACGACTTCTGCCGGGCCTATGCCGCCGAGGCGGACGCCTGGCTGTCCGATCTGGCCGACCTGGCGGCGGGAGAATCGGGCCGCCACCTGGCCCTATTGGCGGTCGGGGGATACGGCCGGAGCTCGCTCTGCCCCTACAGCGACCTCGATGTGGTGCTCGTCCACGCCGGCCACCGCGATGTCGGACCCGTGGCCGACGCCATCTGGTACCCGGTGTGGGATGAAGGCGTGCACCTCGATCATTCGGTGCGCCGACCGGCCGAGGTGCTCTCGGCCGCGGCCGACGACGTGCGGGTGGCGCTCGGGCTCCTCGACGGCCGCCGGGTCTGGGGCGAACCCAAGGTGGCCGACCCGCTGCTGGCCAAGGCCCGGGCCGCCTGGCGCGATCGGCTGGGTACCCGGTACCTCCCGACCCTCGAGGCCCAGATGGGCGAACGGCACGCCGCCGCCGGTGATGTGGCCTTCCTCCTCGAGCCGGATCTCAAGGAGAGCCATGGTGGCCTGCGCGACGTCAGCGTGCTGCGGGCCATCTCCGCCTATGCGCCCCTCCTGGCCGAGTACGCCGACCTGGCCTCCATCACCGAATCGGCCTCGCTGCTCACCGGGATCCGGGTCGAACTACATCGGATCGCCGGGCGCGAACAGGACAGGTTGCTCCTGCAGGATCAGGACCAGGTAGCGACCTCCCTCGACTTCACCGACGCCGACGCCCTCATGGCCGCCGTCTCGGCCGCCGGCCGCCAGATCGCCTGGGTCAGCGACGACGTATGGCGCCGACGCCGGCTCTGGGATCCCACCCCGCCACCGCGCCGGCCGTTCCGGCGCCGCGCCGACCGGGCGCACACCGCCGACGCCGTCGCCACCGACGAGCCCGACATGGTGGCCATCGACGGGGAGATCGGCCTCACCCTGTCGGCCGCAGTGTCCGAGGACGCCTCGCTCGCCTTCCGCCTGGCCGCCGTCGCCGCCGAGCTCGACCGGCCCATCGCCAAGGGCTCACTGCACCGGTTGGCCGATCGCATGCCACCACCCGGCGATCCGTGGCCGCCGCGCGTCCTGTCCGCGCTGGTGCGGCTCCTCGCCGCCGGGCGCCCCGCCATCGACCAGGCGGAGTCACTCGACCAGCACGGGCTCCTGGTCCGCCTCATCCCCGAATGGGCCGCGGTGCGCAACAAGCCGCAGCGCAACGCCTACCACACCTTTACGGTCGATCGACATCTGCTCGAGGCCGCCGCGCTGGCCGCCGAGCTCACCGACCGGGTGGAGCGGCCGGACCTGCTGCTCATCGGGGCCCTGCTCCATGACATCGGCAAGGGGTTCCCGGGCGACCACACCAAGGTGGGCATGGACATCGTCCGTCGGGTGGCCACCCGTATGGGGTTCGTCCCCGCCGACGTGGAGACCCTGGTCGAACTGGTGCGGCACCATCTCCTGCTCCCCGACACGGCCACCCGCCGCGATCTGGACGACCCGACCACCATTACCAACGTGGCCCGGGCCGCCGGGGATCCGGTCACGCTGCACCTGCTCGGGGCGCTGACCGAGGCTGACAGCCGGGCCACCGGCCCCTCGGCCTGGGGATCGTGGAAGGCCGGCCTGGTGGCGGACCTGGTGGCGCGCGCCGACCGTGAGCTCTCCGGGGTCGGCCCGCCGGAACCCGCCCGGCCGGCCTCGATCCCGGCGGCCTACCGGCCGATGATGGACGAGGTGCGGATCTCGGGGTTGCCCGTCGTCTCGCTCGAACCGCCCCAGGTGGTGGTGGCCGCGCCGGACCGCCCGGGCCTGCTCTCCTCGGTGGCCGGGGTGCTGGCCCTGCACGGCATGGACGTCCGGGCGGCCAACGTGAGCGGCGAGGACGGCGTCGCGGTCGAGGTGTTCACGGTCGAGGTGGCCCGGGGCACCTGGCCCGACACGGCCCGTCTCCGGGAGGACCTGGCGAGCGTGCTGTCGGACCGGCTGGCTCTCGGCGAACGCCTGAGCGAGCGGGAACGGGTCTATCCGCCCCGCCGGCCGTCGGCGGCCCACCGGCTGGGCAGCGATGTGAGCGTGGACTACGACGCGTCCGCCCGTTCGACCGTGTTCGAGGTCAGGGCGCCCGACGAGGTGGGGCTGCTCCACCGCATCACCCGCTCCCTGTTCGAGGCCGACCTCGATGTGGTCTCGGCCCGCGTCTCCACCCTCGGTGAGCTGGTGGTTGACGCCTTCTACGTCCAGGAGGCCGGCGGGGAGAAGGTGACCGACGGGGCACGCCTGGACGAGGTCACGGCCGTCATTTGGGCCTCCTTGACAGCCTGAGGGCCCAATTCTGCTAGTAGGATTGCGGCGCCCTATGAGCGCGGCCCGACACGCATCGAGCAGTTCCACCAAGAAACACTCCCGGGTGTGGCTGGTGACCGCCCTGTCCGTGCTCGCCCTGGCTCTCGTGGCCGGCGGTCTGGTGGTGGCCCGTTCGCAGAGCACCAATGCCTCGGCGGCCCCCACCGCCCCTCCCGCCCCCCTGACCGTGGTGTCCACCTCGCCCACCGGCACCGGCGTGGCCGGAGGCTCGACCATCGCCGTCCACTTCTCCACCGACCTGGCCCCGGGGAGCCCGATGCCGACCCTGAGCCCCGCCGTGGCCGGCACGTGGTCCGTGCTCTCGGCGTCGCTGCTGCAGTATCAAGCCACCGGGCCACTGGTCCCCGGCGTGACCGAGACGATCACCGTGCCCGGCGGCCCCACTGGGGTGACAGGCGCCCACGGGCAGCACCTGGCCGCCAGTATGTCGAGTACCTTCACGGTCGCCCAGGGCTCGACGCTCCGCCTCCAGCAGCTGCTGGCCGAGCTGGGCTACCTCCCGCTCAACTTCACCCCGGCCGCGCCGGTCACCTCGCCCACCCAAGAAGGCAACGATCAAGTGGGCAGCTTCACCTGGCGTTGGGCCGGCCAGCCCGTCTCGCTGACCTCGTTGTGGACACCGGGCACCGACAACGTGATCACCCAGGGCGCGGTGATGAACTTCGAGGCGCAGCACAACCTGACCACCGACGGCGTGGCCGGGCCGCAGGTGTGGGCCGATCTGCTGACCGCCGTGCAGGCCGGGCAGGGTGATGCCCTCCCCTACGGCTACGTCTTCGTGAGCCAGAACCTGCCCGAGACCGCCACCGTGTACCAGAACGGGGTCGAGACGTATCAGACCGCGGCCAACACCGGGGTCGCCGCGG
>DASZJN010000045.1:0-15250 GCA_035948045.1 Acidimicrobiales bacterium
TCGCCCTCGGCCTTGCAGGGTGCGGTCGTCCTCGGGCCCAACCCCTACGCTCTGGGCATGGCCCAACGCTCGCTGGTCCTCGCCTCCGGCTCGGCGGCGCGCCTCCGACTCCTCAGGGATGCCGGTTTCGACCCCAAGGTGGTGGTCAGCGGGGTCGACGAGGAGGGCGTCGAGGCCGACGACACGGTGTCGCTGGTGACCATCCTGGCCGGGCGCAAGGCCCGGGCGGTGGCCGACCCGGCAGGGGACGCCGTCGTGGTGGCCTGCGACTCCATGCTCGAATTCGAGGGGCGGCCGCACGGGAAGCCCTCGTCGGAGCGCCAGGCCAGGGAGTGGCTGGAGTCCATGCGGGGCCGATCGGGCACCCTGTTCACCGGGCACTGGGTCATCGACGAGCGCAGCGGCCGCCAGGTGTCGGGGGTGGCCGCCACCACGGTGCGGTTCGGAGTCACCTCGGACGCCGAGCTCGACGCCTACCTCGCCAGCGGGGAGGCCATGGCCGTGGCCGGGGCGTTCACCCTCGACGGAAGGTCGGCGCCGTTCATCGACGGGGTCGACGGCGACCCCGGCAACGTGATCGGGTTGTCCCTCCCCCTCCTCCGCTCTCTGCTGGCCGGACTGGGTATCGCCATCGTCGACCTGTGGGCCCCGGAGGGGTCATGAAGGCGGTGGCGCGGCACCTGCCCACGGCCTCTCCGCCCGCACCGACGCTCAAGTTGGGCGCCATCGCCGTGGATCCCCCGGTGGTGCTGGCTCCGATGGCCGGCGTCACCAACATCGCCTTTCGACGACTGTGCCGGACCTTCGGCGCCGGTCTCTACGTGAGCGAGATGATCACGGCACGGGCCCTGGTCGAGGGCAACGCCAAGACCCTCGGCATGGCCTCCTTCGGCGAAGACGAGCCGGTGCGCAGTGTGCAGCTCTGCGGTGTCGACCCCGACGTGATGCATGCTGCGGTGCGGCGCCTGGTCGGCGAGGTGGGGGTGGACCACATCGATCTCAACTTCGGCTGCCCGGCGGCCAAAGTGACCCGCCAGGGCGGCGGCGCCGCCTTGCCCGCCCACCCGGCGCTGTTCCGGTCCATTGTGAGCGCCGCCGTGGTTGCGGCCGAGTCGGTTCCGGTCACCGTCAAGATGCGCATCGGCGTCGACGACACCCATGTCACCTACATCGGGGCCGGACGGATCGCCGAAGACGAAGGGGTTGCCGCCCTCACCCTGCACGCCCGAACGGCTGAGCAGCTCTACTCGGGATCGGCTGACTGGCGGGCCATCGCCGCCCTCAAGTCGGCCGTCACGTCCATCCCGGTGCTGGGCAACGGGGACCTGTGGGAGGCATCCGATGCGCTGGCCATGGTCGAGGCGACCGGGTGCGACGGTGTGGTGGTGGGACGGGGCTGCCTCGGACGACCGTGGCTCTTCCGGGACCTGGCCGACGCCTTCGCGGGACGGCCCCTCCAGGCGCCGCCGGCACTGGGCGAGATCGTGGCCATGATGCGCACCCACGCCGAGCTGCTGTGCGACTCCTTCGGCGAGGATCTCGGGGTGCGCCAGTTCCGCAAGCACTCGGGCTGGTACCTCACCGGTGTGCCGGTCGGATCCGCCATCCGCCGCTCGCTGGCGCAGGCCAGCTCCCTTACCGAGGTCGGCGACCTGGTGTCCGGCATCGATGCCGGGCTGGCCTTCCCCGCCGGGGCCATGCGCCTGGCCCGCGGGCACACCAACGGTCCGAGGCCGGTCCATCTTCCCGCCGGCTGGCTCGACCGGGTCGACGACCCGACCCCGCCCGAGGGCGGTGACATCCTGGTGTCGGGCGGGTAGGCCGGTGGGCGCGCCGGCCGTGGGCGGACCCTCGTCTTTCCGGCGCGCCAAGGGACGCCCTCGGGATTGTGGGAGAATGACGTCCGGCTGACGCTGTCGGGAGCTCCCGGCGACGACCCCCATGTGCTCGGGTCGCAACGAGGCCACCTCTCCACCCATGATCGTCGGCTCCTCACTCACCATTGAAATCGGTGACCGCACCCTGGTCCGGGACGCCTCGTTCGTGGTCGGCGCCGGCGAGAAGGTCGGCCTGGTGGGCCGCAACGGCACCGGCAAGTCGACCTTCATCTCGGTGGTCATCGACGAACCGGGCCGGAACGTCCGATCGACGGGCACTGCCCGAATCCGCGGCACCTACAGCTACCTGCCCCAGGTTCCCGTGCGCCACGGGCTCGGGCTCGACCCGAACGGCTTCTCCCACGTCCTCTCGGGACGGGGGCTCGATGTGCTCGACGACGCCCTCAACAAGGCTCGCGCCCAGATGGCCAAGGACCCGAGCGCCGAGAACATCGAACTGTTCTCCGATCTCGAGGAGCAGTTCCGTGAGAACGGCGGGTACGAGGCGGAGTCGACCATGGCCAGGCTGGCAGACGGCCTCGGACTGCGCCAGGAGCTCCTGCTCGACGACATCGAGAGCCTCTCGGGCGGCCAGCGACGTCGGGTCGACCTGATCCGGATCCTCTTCCAGGGGCCCGACACCATGATCCTGGACGAGCCCACCAACCACCTCGACCTGCCGGCCAAGCGGTGGCTGATGGAGGAGCTCGAGTCGTTCCCGGGGGCGATCCTCGTGGTGTCCCACGACCTGAAACTGCTCGACCGCTCGATCAACAAGGTGCTGCACCTGTCCGACGGGCACCTCCACGAGTTCAAGGGGACCTACTCGTCGTACATGGTGCAGCTCGAGGCGGACCAGAGTCAGCGGGAGCGATCGTCGGTGCTCGAGGGTCGGGAGATCAAGCGCCTGTCCACCCTGGCCGACTCCATGCGGGGCAGTACCAACCGCCGCGCCCGTATCGCCAAATCGATCGACAAGCGGGTGGAGCGCCTCGAGTCGGCCAAGACCGAGGTGCACAAGCGCGAACGGAAGAGCACCTTGCGCCTGCCCACACCCCGGCGGTCGGGCGAGGTCCCCCTGCGGGCGACCGGTCTCGGTGTTCGCTACGGCGGCAACATCGTGCTCAACGATGTCAACTTCCATTGCCGCCGGGGTGATCGAATCGTGGTCATCGGCAGGAACGGTGCGGGCAAGTCAAGCCTGCTGCGCTGCCTGGCCGGGGTCCAGTCTCCGAGCAAGGGAGCCGTCGAGCTCGGAGCCAACGTGACCGTGGGCTACTTCGCCCAGGAGCACGAGCAGGTCGATCTCGAGGTCACCGTGCTCGAGAACATCGACGACACCATCCTGGTCAACGAGACCGAGCGCCGCGCCCTGCTCGGGTCGTTCGGCATCGCCGGCAAGGCCGCCCACCAGATGCCCAAGACCCTGTCCGGGGGCGAGCGAGCCAAGCTGGGCCTGGCCATGCTGGCCGCGGGACGGGCCAATGTGCTGCTCCTGGACGAGCCCACCAACAACCTCGACCCGTCCTCCATCGAGGCGGTCGGCACGATGCTCAGTCAGTGGGCGGGCACCATCGCGGTGGTAAGCCACGATCGGTCCTTCGTCGATGCGCTGGAGCCGACCCACTGCCTCAAGCTGCCCGACGAGGTCTTCACCCACTGGGACGACAGGTACCTCGACCAGGTGGAGATGAAGTAGCCGCTACCCGCTGGACTGCGGGGCGCGCCCGTTGCCGGCCACGGTGGATTCATCGGAGCCGCCGGCGTCCTTCATGGCGTCGACCAGCACCTGGGCCGCCCCGACCAGACCGGCCGCCTCGTAGGGGACCACGACCTTCGAATTGGGCGACGTGGCGAGGGCCTGCAACGCCCGAAGCTGCATGACGGCGAGCGTGTTGGCCTTGATGGTCGATTGATCGATGGCGTTGAGGGCAGCGGCCTCGCCCTCGCCTCGTAGCTGGGCGGCGCGCTTCTCGCCGTCGGCCCGGAGCTCGAGCGTCTGCTTCTGGCCCTCGGCGGCCAGGATCGAGGCCTGCTTCTGGCCCTCGGCCTCGAGCACGTTGGCCTGCTTGCGCCCTTGCGCGCTGTTGATGGCGGCCTGCTGCTCGCCCTCGGACTTCAAGATGGCGGCCCGCTTGTGCTGCTCGGCCTCCTTCTGCTCCGACATCGCCTGCAGCACGTTGGTGGGCGGCGTGATGTCCAGGATCTCGATCCGGTTGAGGCGGACGCCCCACTTGAGGGTGGCCTCGGCCATGTGGTCCTGCATCTTGGTGTTGATGGTCTCGCGCTCGGACAGGGACTGGTCGAGGGTCAGCTCGCCGAACACGGCCCGCAGCGCGGTGCGGGCCATCTGGTCGATGGCCAGGCCGAAGTCGTTGACCTCGAACAGGGCCAGCTTCACGTCGGTCACCTGACAGAAGATGGTGGCGCTCACCCACAGGGACACGTTGTCCTGGGTGATGACCGCCTGTTGGTCCCCCGTGCGGGGGAACTCGCGGATGTCGACCTTGTCCATCCGGTCTGCCAGCGGCATCAGGATGTGGAGGCCGGGCTGGTAGATGGTCTTGAACTCACCGAACCGCTTGACCACCCCCACGCACCCCTGCTGGACCACTTTGAGGGACGACTTGAAGAACGTCACCACCAGGACGAAGACGGCGACGCCTGCCGCCGCCAGTGCGATGCTCGCTCCTACGGATCCGATGATCATGGGGACCACCTCCTGGTCTCCACTGTAGGCACCCAGACGGCAAACGGTGCACGCGGCACCGTACCGGGTCTCGAACTAGGACGGTTCCTGCCGCGGCCGACCGGCTCCGGAGCTCGATCGACCGGTTGGGCGCCGGTCAGGAACCGTCGGTGGGGTAGACCACCAGGAGCCCTCGTTCGACATCGGCCACCACCACGGTGGTCCCGGCGTCGATGGTGGTGCCCGGGAACAAGGACACCGCATACCACTCCTCACCGCGGGAGAACACCGAACCGGGTTGATGGCGGTCGGAGACCGCCTTCTTGACCACCGCCGTCTCGCCGATCATGCCCGAGACACCGTTCAACATCGCCGACTCCGTTTCCAACCTCGACCCGGGCGCCGGCGCGCCCGAGCGATCTGCTCCCTGGCAGCACTATACGGCGTCCACCCCATGACCATCCCACCATCATCCGGCGATGACCCCGTCCACCGCCGGGCACCGCATCAGCGCACCTCAGCCTGGCCGGGACGTTCGGGTTGCCCCGCGACACCGCCTGGTTCCGGATACCCGCATGCTCCCGACACGCTTGGTTCGGGATACCGTAAGCCGTGGCTCCCAACCCGACGTCCCGTGCCCCAGTGTCCCCGCTCACCGCCCGCAAGACCTGGCGAACTGTTGAGCCCCTCCACGGCATGATCTACTTCGCCCCCGAGGCGTCAGCGTCCTACGCGCGCCTGGGAATCCGGCAGGAGGCCGGCTACTTCGCCTCGCGCGCCGCACCGATGGGAGCGGTCGGGGCCGAAACGGTGATCGCCACGTTCTACAACTTCAACCCCCGGTTGGTCCGGACGGCCGTCACCGACGTGTGGGCCACGGCAGCGCCCGTGGATGTGCTCGAAGCCCGCCTTGAAGCAGCCGACGCATCGTTGCGCCGGATGCTCGGCGATGCCGTCGACTCCCCCGAGATGAAGCGCGCCGCCGAACTGGCCCGGAGCGCAGCGGAGCGCGCCACCGAGCAGTGTGCTGGGCGACCGCTGTTCGCCGGGCACGCCGGGCTCTCCTGGCCGGAGGCACCCCACCAGGTGGTGTGGCACGCCCAGACGCTCCTCCGCGAGTTCCGGGGCGACGGACACATCGTCGCGCTGGTCATGAACGACCTCGACCCCGTCGAAGCCCTGGTCATGCATGTGGCGTCGGGGGACGTCCCCTCGGCCTTCCTGCGAGCGACCCGAGGATGGTCGGATGCGGAGTGGGAGGCCGGGGTGGAGCGTCTCCGCCAACGTGGATGGGTCGAGCGCCAGGACCCGGACAGCACGGGGCTCGCCCTTAGCGAGACGGGCGCCGCCGTCCGCCAGGAGATCGAGGACGCCACCGACCGGATGGCCGTCTTCCCCTACGAGGCGCTCGGCGAAGAGGCGTGCGCCGAGCTTCGGACGCTGGCCCGGCCCTTCAGCCGTGCCGTGGTGGATGCCGCCGGCTTCGGCGTGTAGTCGGGCAAAACTGCGCCAGACCATCGGTTGCCCCCTCGGGCCGGGACCCCCCCGAACCGTAGAACGCTGCCGGGTCAGACCTTCGTCACCAGGTCGGCCAGCGTCGACGCCTCCCCCGGGAGCGTCACCACTTCGTAGTCGCACCGCGCCGTCAGCCACTGACGGTTTCGCCGGTGGAGATCGTGGTGACCGTCGAAACGGTTGAGGGCCACGACGGTCCGCACTGAGGGCATCCCGCCCGTCACCGTATGCAGGGCGTCCATCGACAGCCGGACCCCGTTGATGGTGCCGAGGCCGGCATCGGAGACGAGGACCACCACGTCGGGAGCAAGGGCCGCCACCAGGTCGGTGGTGTCCCCGTCCGATGCCTGCGGCGATCGCACACCCCCAGCCGTCTCCACCACCCCCGTGCGAACCGCTTCGTCGGGCCAACTGATCTCGGCGATCAATTCGGCGACGGTGAAGTCGGTGAGACCCAACGCCTCGGCAGCCATGGGTGGTGCCATGGCCCTTGGGTAGCACCGGGATGGACGGCAGACGGTGTCCGGATCTTCGCCGGACGCCGCCCCCAGCAACTCGGCGTCGGTAGGCCCGCCCAGGCGCACACCCGCGGAGTCGACGTCATACGACTGGGCCGGCTTGCGCGCCGCCACCGACAGGCCCCGGCTCCGGAGCTCGCACAGCAATCGGCCGCCCACCCAGGTCTTGCCCACCTCGGTGCCCGTCCCGCACACCACTACCAGCCGCTCAGGGCGCAAGGCCGCCCCCTGCTCGACGGGCGCCGCTCAGTGCCGTCAGGTCGGCCGGACTGCGGCCCGCCGGGTCCGTTCCCGCGCCCAGGCCCAGCCGCACCAGGCCGCGTAGCAGACCGTCGACCTGCCCGTCGGTGTGGACGGACGACAACGTGATCCGCAACCGGGAGGTGCCCGGAGGCACGGTCGGGGGCCGGATGGCGGGCACCCACAGTCCCTCGGACAGCAGGCGGGCGGAGGCGGCCACCGCATCCGTCTCCTCGCCGATGATCACCGGGATGATGGGCGAGCGACCGCCGTCCCGGCCCACCGCGGCCGCCACCCGGGCCACCTGCCCGGCCAAGCGCGAGCGGAGGGCAGCTCCCTCGTCGGACCGGACGATGCCGACGGCCGCCAGGGCGGCGGCGGCGTCGGCTGGGGTGGGTGCGGTGGTGAAGATGTAGGGCCGGGCCCGGTTGACCAACAGCTCCACGAATCGGGACGGACCGGCCACGAATCCGCCGAGGGCCCCCAGCGTCTTGGACAGCGTGCCCACCCGGAGGATGTCGACCCCGTCGTGTCGCGGCCCTCGGGGCAGTTCAGGACCGAGGACGGCGTGGGCCTCGTCCAGCACCAGCAGGGCCCGGTGGCGGCCCGCCAGCTCGACCAACCCGACCAGGTCGACCTCGTCGCCGTCCATCGAGAACACCGTGTCGGAGACGATGATGGGCCGGCCCGCGGCCCGGCCCAACGCCTCGTCCAGCTGACCGAGGTCTCGGTGGCCGTAGACGGTGACCGCGGCCCGTGCGTTCCGGCACCCGTCGATGATCGAGGCGTGGTTGAGCGCGTCGGAGAACACGTGGGCGCCCTCCGCCCCGAAGACCGACAGCACGGAGAGGTTGGCGGCGAATCCGGTGGGGAACACCACCGCCTGCTCGCACCCCTTCCACGAGGCGAGCTCCGCCTCGAGCTCTTGGTGCACGGGACGGGAGCCGGTGACCAGCCGCGATGCACCCGATCCGGAGCCCCAGCGGTCGAGGGCCCGGTGGGCGGCCGCCACCACCTCCGGATGCGCCGACAGGCCCAGGTAGTCGTTGGAGGCGAACGAGACGACCGGCACCGCCCTGCCGGCCTGGTCGGCGGGGTCCTGGCCGAGCAGACCGGACGGTCCCCGGGCGTCGAAGGTCAGGGGGCGACGCCACTGCCCCGCGGCCTCCACCACCCGGCACGAGTCGTCGACCCAGGCTGACCAAGGAGACAGCTCCTGCCGGCTGCTCAACGGTGATCCTCGGACCACACGGCGTCGATCGAGGCGGCCAGCACGTCGACCACCCGATCGATCTCGTCGGCCGTCGTGGTGAGCGGAGGCATGAGCACCACCACGTCGCCCAGCGGTCGGAGCAGGACGCCCCGCGCCACCGCGCCGGCGCACACCCTCCGCCCCCATCGGCTGGCGCCCTCGGGCGGATGGAGCTCGATCCCCGCCATCAGGCCCCGTTGACGCACCGCGCCCACGCCGGGCCGACCGGTGACCGAGTCGGCCAGCCGGGAGGAGAGCCGCTCAGCCACGGCGGACACGTTGGCCAGCACGTCCCACTCCCCGATCAGTTGCAGGTGCCGGAGGGCCACGGCGCAGCCCAGGGCGTTCCCGCCATAGGAGTGGCCGTGGTAGAAGGTCGATTCGCCGAGGTCGGCGCCGTCGAACGCCTCGAAGACCGCCCCCGAGGCCACTGTGGCCGACAGGGGCAGGTACCCACCGGTGATTCCCTTGCCCAGGCACAGGATGTCGGGACGGAATTCGGGCCCGGCCCACTCCGAGGCGAACATCTTTCCCGTCCGTCCGAAGCCGGTGGCCACCTCGTCGCAGATGAGCAGCACGCCGAGGGATCGACAGGCCTCGCCCACCAGGGCCAGGTCCGACGGATCCGCAACCAGGATCCCCGACGCCCCCTGCACCAGCGGCTCGATCACCACCGCGGCCAGAGCATCGGCGTGGGCCTCGATGCAACCGACCATCTTGGCGGCCCAGTCGACCGCGGCATAGCCGGGCGTGCGGACGACCGGGAACCGCAGCGGATCGAAGAGGGTGGTCCCGAACCCACCGTCCCCGAGCGAGAGGGCACCCACCGTGTCCCCGTGGTAGGCGTCCCCGAGGGCCAGGAATTGCGTGTGGCCGGGCTCACCCCGGTTCACCCAGTACTGGAACGCCACCTTGAGCGCCTGCTCGACGGCCACGGCGCCATCCGAGGCGAACAGGACGTGCGGGTCCACCACCGGCACGACGGCAGCCAACGCCTCGGCGAACTCCACGGTCGCCCGGCTCCCGTTGCCGAGCAGGGTGGCATGGGCCACCCTGCCCAGCTGATCGATCACCGCAGCATCGAGCTCCGGAATGCAATGGCCGAGGGTGGTGACCCACAGGGAGGAGATGGCGTCGAAGTACCGGTTCCCGTGGACGTCGATCAGCTCTCGACCCTCGGCGCGCTCCACCACGATCGGGGCGTTGTCGGGATAGGCCGCCATCTGGGTGAACCCGTGCCAGACCACCGCGGCGTCGCGGGCCACCCACGGGTCGGTGAGGGGGAGGGGCCTCGGCCGGGTACTCACGGCGCCGATTCTTGTCGACGGAACGGGCCGGGTCGAACCGGACAGGGGACCCGCCCCGGCGGCCCACCGCCCCGGCCACACGGGGCCCGGCCAGGCCGGACGGTCCCCGGAGGGCCGGTAGGATCCGGGCCATGGATCGCATCGGTGTGGTCGACACCATGTTCGCCCGCTACGACATGGGGGCGGAGGCCGTTGACGAGCTGGAGGACTGCCCCGGCTTCGGGACCACGTTCGAGGTGATCCGCCGCACGGTCCCCGGCTTCAAGGACCTCGGCGTGGCCTGCAAGCGGATCATCGAGAACGAGGGCTGCCTCATCGTGGTCGCCCTGGGCATGCCCGGCAAGGCCGCCATCGACCAGGTCTGCGCCCACGAGGCGTCCCAGGGCATCATGTGGGCCCAGCTGATGACCTCGACCCACATCCTGGAGGTGTTCGTCCACGAGAACGAGGAAGAGGACCCGGTGAAGCTGGCGGCGGTCTGCGTCAACCGGGCCCGAAAGCACGCCCGCAACGCCTATTGGATGCTCTACGAACCCGAGCAGCTGCAGCGATTGGCCGGTCGGGGCGTGCGTCAGGGATACGAGGACGCGGGCCCGATCGCGGTGTGACCGGATTCCGCCGATCAGGCGGGAGGATCGTGGGGCAGGCCCAGTGTCCGCTCGGCGATGATGTTCCGCTGGACCTCGGAGGTCCCGCCCCCGATGGTCAGGGCCGGGGCGAAGAGGAACCCGAAGCTCCAGAGGGGATCGGGCCAGCCCGCGGCGCCGGCCGGTGGCGGTCCGGTCGAATCCGCCACCGCCGGCCCGGCCGACTGGAGCATTCCCCGCGCCCCGGCCAGGTCACGGGCCAGAGCCATCACGTGCTGACCGTGCTCGTCGGCCAGGGCCTTGCGAACCGACGCCTCAGGGCCCGGCTCCATTCCGGCCACGGCGGCCGAGACGGTCCGCAGTCGCAGCAGGCGCAAGATCTCGCCGTCGATCCACAGCCGGGCCAGGCGCTGCCGCACGAGCGGCTCGGCGGCCCGGGGGGAGCCGCGCACGAGCTCGACCAGATCGGCCGCCGTCGGCCCCATGCCCCAGAGGGCGCCGGACCCGGACAGGGATACCCGCTCGTTCCCCAGTGTCACCTTGGCCAACGACCAGCCTTCTCCGCGCCTCCCGACCAGATTCTCGGCGGGCAGCCGGACCTCGTCGAGGAAGACCTCGTTGAACGTGTGGGCACCGGTCATGTCGACGAGCGCCCGGACGGTGATACCCGGGGTGTCCATCGGGCAGATGAAGTAGGAGATGCCCTGATGCACGGGCGAGTCCGGTTCGGTGCGGGCCAGCAGGATGCCGAACTGGGCGCTATGGGCAAACGAGGTCCAGACCTTCTGCCCGTTGACCACCCACTGGTCGCCATCCCGCTCGGCCCGGGTGGTCAACGAGGCCAGGTCGGACCCGGCACCGGGCTCGCTGAACAGCTGGCACCAGACCTCCTCGCCGGCCAGCAGCGGAAGGAGGTAGCGGTCCTTCTGCTCGGCCGTGCCGGCGTGCACGAGCGTCGGTCCGGCCCAGCCGATTCCGATGGTGTTCTCGGGACGACGGACCCCGGCACTCTTCAGCTCCTCGTCCACGATCAACTGAAAGGTGGGGTCGGCACCGAGCCCCCACGGCTTCGGCCAGTGGGGGGCCACCAGGCCCTGCTCGGCCAGCTCGCGGGCCGTGGGCCGCGGGTGGGCGTCCAACCAGCGGCGGAGCGTGCTCCGGCGGGGGTCGTCGTCGGCCGGCAGTGCAAAGTCCATGCGGGCCAGCGTAGGCTGCGGCGATTCCGTGGACACCTGGTGACATCAGCGCTGCGGTCCGTTGGGGGTCATGGGAGCCGGGGCGCCGGTCGACCCGGGCAAGCGGCAACCGTAGCCCGGGGAACCAGCGGCTCCGGTGCGCGGCGGTACCGGCGGCACAGGGGATGAGGAGCGAATCGTGAGCAAGTGGAACTACGGAGACGTCTGGGAGGCGGTGGCCGAGGCGTTGCCCGACGCTCCGGCGCTCACCCACGGGTCCCACACCTTGACCTGGTCCGAGATGGACCGACGGGCCGACAACGTGGCCCGGTGGCTGCTCGGGAGCGGAGTGGCCCATCAGGACAAGGTGGCGCTGTACCTCTACAACTGCTCGGAGTACCTCGAGGCCACCTTCGCCTGCTTCAAGCTCGGCCTGGTTCCCATCAACACCAACTACCGGTACGCCGACGAGGAGTTGACCTACCTGTGGGAGAACGCCGACACGGTGGCAGTGGTCTTCCACGGCGCCTTCGTAGAGCGCATCGAGGGGATCCGGGACCGCGTTCCCGGCGTCCGCAGCTGGCTGTGGGTCGACGACGGGACGGGGGCCTGCCCGTCGTGGGCGGCTCCGTACGAGGAGGCCGCCACCGGCCCCGCGGGCACCGGGACGGAGGTCCGGGAGCGGGTGCGCGGTCCCTGGGGTCGGGGCCCCGACGACCTCTACCTGCTCTACACCGGGGGGACCACCGGCATGCCCAAGGGGGTCATGTGGCGCCACGACGACCTCTTCGCCCGGCTCAACAGCGGCGGCTTCCGCCGCTACCCGGAGGATGGCGGCCCCGACGACGTTCGAGCCGAGCTCGAGCGGAACGGACCGGGGATGACCCTGCTGCCGGCGTGTCCCCTCATGCACGGGACGGGAGGGTTCACCTCACTCGAGTGCCTGAGCGAGGGGGGCCGGGTCGTCACGCTCACCTCCCGCCAGTTCGACCCCATCGAGCTGCTCGACACCGTGGAGCGGGAGAGGGTCAACGGCCTCATCATCGTGGGCGATGCGTTCGCCAAGCCCATCCTGGCCACGCTCGACGCCCACCCCGGTCGGTGGGACCTCAGCAGCCTCATCGGGATCATCTCCTCCGGAGTGATGTGGAGCGAGGAGACCAAACAGGGCCTCCTCGGCCACCATCCCAGCGTGCTGTTGGTCGATGCCTTCTCCTCGTCCGAGGCCCTCGGCATGGGCACCTCCGTCTCGACGGGTAACTCGGCCGCACAGACCGCCAGGTTCACCCTGGGGCCCGACGTCCGGGTCATCGACGCCGAGGGCCACGACATCCAGCCCGGGTCGGACGAGACGGGGGTGCTGGCCCTGGGTGGCCGCATCCCGCTCGGCTACTACAAGGACGAGGCCAAGACGGCATCGACATTCCGCACCTTCGACGGCACCCGGTACTCGGTGCCCGGCGACTACGCCCAGGTGGGCAAGGACGGCTCCATCCACCTGCTGGGCCGCGGATCGGTGTCCATCAACACCGGAGGGGAGAAGGTCTACCCCGAGGAGGTCGAAGAGGTGCTGAAGACCATCGACGGGGTGGTGGACTCGGTGGTCGTGGGGATCCCCAACGAGCGCTTCGGCGAGGAGGTCGTGGCGGTGGTCGAGCTGTCCGCGGGGACACCCCCGGGCTCGGTGAGCCCGGAGATGGTCATCGACCACGTGCGGTCCGCGCTGGCCGGGTTCAAGGCGCCGCGTCGGGTCCGTTTCGTCACCTCCATCGGGCGGTCACCGTCCGGAAAGGTCGACTACGGGCGGCACCGCACCGAAACGGCCGCGTGGGCGGGCGTCGCCCTCGCCTGACCGGCGATGGCCGGGGCCATGGCCTCAGCCCTTGTTGGCGCCGTGGGTGCGCACGAAATCGTTGACCGCGTAGTACGCGTCAATCGATTCTCCGGCGTCGCCCCAGAATCCTTCGAGCACGTCATAGGCCATGGTGCCCTGACCGATGTAGTGGTTGTTCACGTCGGTGATCTCGAGCTCGCCCCGACCCGACGGGACCAGCGTGGGGATGACATCGAACACATGCGAGTCGTAGCAGTAGATGCCGGTCACACCGAACTTCGAGTCGGGGCGCTCGGGCTTTTCGACGATGCCGACCACCCGCTGGCGATCGTCGAACGTGGGCACGCCCAGGTGTCGCAGGTGCTCGTCCTCCTCCACCGGGGTGAGGAGGATGCGACCGCCGGTCGGCTGGGCCCGGAAGGCGTCGACCATCGGCTTGATCGACCGCTCGACGATGTTGTCGGCCAGCATCACGAGCACCGGCTCCCCGTCGACGAACCGCGCCGCCAGTCCGAGGGCCTCGGCAATGCCGCCGGGCCTGTCCTGATAGCCGTAGCTGAGACGGTCGATTCCGAATTCATGGCCGTTCCCCAACAGCCTGAGGAATTCCCCGGCGTGGGTGCCGCCGGTCACCAGCATGATCTCGGTGATCTCGGCGTTGACCAGTGCCTCGATGCCCCAGTTGATCATGGGCCTGTCGTAGATGGGCAGCAGGTGCTTGTTGGTGATTCGGGTGAGCGGGTGCAGTCGCGAGCCGGTCCCACCGGCGAGGATGACGCCCTTCATCCGGGGGAGCCTAGACGTGGCCGCCACCGGGTGCCCGGGCACACTCCTCCAGCACGGCATCGGCCAGCTGCGGCCAGGACCGGACCGCCCACGGGCCGAAGGGCCGATCGCTCAGCCCCGCGCAGACCACCCCCGCCACCGGATCCACCCACAGGAAGGAGCCGCTGCGGCCGAAGTGCCCGTAGGTCGCCGGGGAGTTGGTGGTGCCGGTCCAGTGGGGTTGCTTGCGTCCCCGGATCTCCACGCCCAGACCCCAGTCACACGGCTCGAAGCGCTGGAAGCCGGGCAGCACGCCGGCGAGCCCGGGGAACTGGACCGACGTCGCCGACCGGTGGGTCTCCGCGCTGACCAGGGTCGGCATCGCCAGCTCGCGTCCCATCGAGAGGAGGTCGACAAGAGGGCCGGCGAGGCCTGCGGCGGCCGCCCCGGAGGGAGCGTCGGGATCGAGCCGGGAGCCTGTCATGCGGAGCGGGTCGAGGACCCGGTGACGGAGATAGTCGGCAAAGGGGATCCCGGAGCGCTCGGCGACCAGATCGCCCAGCACCACGTAGCCGGCGTTGGAATAGATCCGTCGGGCCCCAGGACGGTCCAGGGGTGGGCCGGGCTCGGGGCCGAGGCCGGATGCGTGGGCCAGCAGGTGTCGCACGGTGGCACCGGTCGGACCGGCCGGCTCGTCCAGCGAGAGCGTCCCCTCCTCCGTGGCGATGAGGACGGCCAGGGCGGTGGCGGGCTTGGTCACCGAGGCCCACACAAAGGGCTGCCGGTCCGGCCCCGCCGACCCGAGCCGGTCGGGTCCGGCACCGGCCCGGACGACACCGACGGCGGCGTTGTCCACCGGCCAGTCGGCCACCAGCTGGAGGGCGTCCATCAACGGACTCGAGCGTAGATGACCGGTGCATCCGACGGCCTGGCTACTCTGTGAGCCTGATGGTGGCGCCGGGGGGCAGGGGCTGGGGGCGGGGGCGGGGGCCTCGGAGACACCGAGCGCCGCCCGTGCCGGTCGTCTCCGTGCTGGTCGCGGCACTGGCGCTGTCGGCCTGCGGGTCCGCCTCGGCGGCACCAGGCGTCCCACCCCGGGTACCGTCGGTCCCCGCCCTGGCGCGCCCCCTTTCCGGTTCCGGCCTGCCTCCGCCCGGGACCGGGGCGGGCCCCGGAGCGGGCGCCGCATCCCTCCCTGGCTCCCCTCGGGTGGGTGGGCCCACCACGGGCGGCGGCGCCTCGATTCGCTCGAGCGGCCCGGTGCGGTCCCCCTCGGCCCCCGAACCCTTCTATCAAGTCCCATCCCCGCTGAGCCCGGCGCCACCGGGGTCGATCATCCGCTCGGAGGCGATCCCCTCCAACGGCCAGCTCCCCGAGGGCGCCAAGGCCTACCGGATCCTCTACCACTCCCAGTCGCTCACCGGTGCCGACATCGCCGTGTCCGGCATCGCCGTCGTCCCCGGGGGCACTCCCCCGGCACGGGGGTTCCCC
>DASZJN010000046.1:0-10997 GCA_035948045.1 Acidimicrobiales bacterium
CGTAGAAGGCGGCACTGGCCGCCAGGTCGGAGCACAGCATCGAGACATGGTCGATCATCCGCACATATTGACACTGGCGCGGCCTGCCGCGACGGCCGCCGTCGCCCGGATCCGAACCACCGGCCTACGGCCTCGCTCATCGGGCCGCGAGTCCTCGATCCGGGGACAGCGGGAAGGCACGCCCCGGTCAGCTCTGCTGAGCTTCTTCCACGGTGAGCTCGGCGGCCGGGTCGGCTTCCAGACGGGCGTCGGGGATGGGAAGGCCGCTGCGGACCGAGTGGCCGAAGGTTCCGCCCTCGAGCCGCTGCTCGGCGCGCTGCAAAGCGGCCATCCGCTCGCGCAGACCGACGACAACCGCGTCGTCTCCCTCCTCGGCCGTGAGCCGCTCCGCCGGATCGGTGAGATCGCCGGATTCGTTGGCGGTGGCCCGGTCGTCGCGGGCGTCAGCGGCTGTCTCGTCGAGCAGAGTCTCCACGCGGGTCCGTTCGGCCTGCAGAAGCGCCCGAGCGTGCTCTTCGTCCATTCGAGCCTCCCCGCGACGATGCCTCATCCCCGAGTGGTCCACCACCCTCGGGTCCCCAACGGTATCCGGTTCCGGATCGGCACTCCAGCGCTCGAGCGGCCGAAGAACTGTCGCCGCCGGGTGAATGTCTCAATCGTCGGTCCGCTCGGTGGCCAAGCGGGCGGCTTCGGTGGCGAGGTAGTGCTGCTCGCGGAGGTTGGTGGTGCGACGGGCCGCAGCCCGGAACTCGGCGACGGCGGCGTCGGTGTCGCCGGCCTGCTCGAGGAGGTGGGCCCGCACCGAGTGGATGCGGTGGTGGTCGCCGAGGCGCTCGTCGAGGCCGTCGAGCAGGGCAAGGCCGGCGTCAGGCCCCTGGACCATCGCGGTGGCCACGGCCTTGTTGAGGGTCACCATCGGATTTCCGGTCATCCGCTCGAGCAGGCCGTACAGGGAGAGGATCTCGGGCCAGTCGGTGTCCCCGTAGCTGGCGGCCTGGTCATGCACGGCCGCGATGGCCGCCTGGACCTGGTACTCGCCCACCTGCCCCTGTCGGAGGGCCTCGGTGATCAAGGCCACCCCCTCGGAGATCAGGCCCCGGTCCCAGCGGGTGCGGTCCTGTTCGGCCAGGGGGACCAGTTCGCCGTCGGCCCGGGTCCGGGCCGGGCGACGGGCGTCGGTGAGCACCATGAGGGCGAGCAGGCCGGCCACCTCGGGGTCCCGGGGCACCGCGGCGCGGACGCCTCGGGCCAGGCGGATGGCTTCGCCGGACAGGTCCGTGCGGGACAGGTCGGGGCCACTGCTGCTGGCGTAGCCCTCGTTGAACAGGAGGTAGAGGACGTGGAGCACCGACCGCATTCGCTCGGCGCGCTGGTCGGGCTCGGGGAGGGCGAACGGCTCGTTCGACGCCTTGACCTTGGCCTTGGCCCGGCTGATTCGCTGGGCCATCGTCGCTTCCGGAACCAGAAATGCGGCGGCGATCTCGCGGGTGGTGAGACCGCCCACCGCCCGCAGGGCGAGCGGGATGGCCGCGGCGGGCGACAGGGAGGGATGGCAGCACATGATCATGAGGATCAGCGTGTCGTCCTGCTCGGAAACCGGGTCAGCTCGGGTCAGCGACCAGGACGCGGCCAGATCCTCCCGCGTCCGCCGGGCATCGTCGCGGCGGAACTGATCCACCATGCGTCGAGAGGCCACCCGGATGAGCCAGGAACGTGGATGGTCGGGCTCACCCTCGACTGGCCATTGGGTGGCCGCGGCCAGGAGTGCCTCCTGCACGGCATCCTCGGCACTGGCGAAGTTGCCGTATCGGCGCACCACCGCACCGAGGACCTGCGGCGCCAGTTTCCGCAGCAGGCCCTCGATGGCGCCGCCGGTCACATCTCGGGGTCGGGGGCGCTCAGCACCTCGCGCACCTCGATGGGCTGACGGATCGGGACCCCGTTCTGCCCGGGCGCCGCCGACGCCTGGGCGGCGATGGCGATGGCCCGCTCGGTCGTCTCGACGTCGACCAGCCGGTACCCGGCGAGCAGCTCCTTCGATTCGGGGAAGGGACCATCCGTGATCACCGGGGCGGTGACACCGTCCGACACCACGAACCGGGCCAGCTCGGGCCCGGCCAGGCCCTGGGCATCGACCAGCTCGCCTCGTTCGGTGAGCTCCTGGTTCAGCGTCTGTTGGAACTCGATGTGGGCCTTGATGTCCCCTGGGGTCCACTCGGTCATGGGGAGGCACTCCGACTCGACCTCTCCGTAGTTCTGCAGCAACATGAATCTCATGGTCTTCCGTCCTTCATGGTCAGGCGACGCTCCGGTGGCACCGCTCACTCCTCAGTCGATGCTGCGATCGGTTTCTCGACATCCCGGTGGGCCGAGGCCGAGGGTGCGTCCGGGTCCGCCCTGTCTCGTGCTGCAGCCCCAAACGGCATCCACCGGGATCGTCGTACCGGTCCGTCTCTCCGGGCCCCGGAGGACCAATGACGGATCCGACGGCACCCTCAGTCGTAGAGGAGGCCGTAGGCACCGCGAGCAGCATCGGTTTGCCGGCGCGTCTGATCCACCGCCCACTGACGGGTCTCCCGGTCGACGGCGAACGTGGTCCAACCGGCGCCGTCCTCGTCGCTCAGGTGGATGAGCAGGGTGTGAGCGTCGTGCTCGACGCGCAGGCGGTGCCGGGGATTGGTCTCCTCATGGAGTCCCCGTACGGCTTTCCCCGGTGTGGGGTCCTCGGCAACGAACGACGTCCAGCGTTTCCGGCCCGAATCAGGGCGAGAGAGCTTGTCGCCGGTCGATCGTCTCACCACGCCTTCCACACTACGGCCGCGGATCGGGCTGGACCCGGCCCTGAGCCTCAGCCCTCAGGTTCGGAGGCGCCGATAGAGGCACTGACCGCCGCCGGAGGCGTGGAGTTGGCCACTCGGGGACCACACCCGGGCGGTCCAACCGAACAGTCCCGCCGTCGACAGGGGCGCCGCCCCATCGCACAGGAGCCACTCGTGGTCCCGGGCCGGAGCGTGGAAGGCGACGTTCAAGTCCAGAGTCGGCGCGATGAAGGGCGGCGCCTTCCAGGCATGAGGACGGTGGGCCGAAGGCCAGCTCGGAAGGTCGACGAGTATGAGACTGCGAACGGCGTCGATCCAGGGGTCCGCGAACGTTGCCGTGGGCGTGAAGCGCAGCCATTGCTGCCATCGGGCCGGGCGGGGGCCGGACGGGGGCCACGCCGCCTCGAAGTCGATTGGCCTTGCGTCGAGGTTGTTCCAAAACGGGTAGGTCGGCCGGTCCTCTTCGGACAGGAGATCGCGGATGTCCGGAAGGTCGTGCGGGCCGGGCACGTCGGGAGGCACGGTCTCGTCATGCTCCAACCCGTCGACCCCGTCGCCGGCGCTCCACACCATGGCGTCGAGGATCGGGCGCCCTTCTTGTTCCATCTCGACCCGGTGTGCGGCGGCCATCCGACCCTCCTTGCGACTGGTGACGCGAATGTCGACCGGGGCGAATCGGGCCACGCCCAGGTAGTGGCAGGAGAAGGCGGCAGGACGAGGGTGCTCGGTCGAAGCACCGACTGCCCGCAGGGCGCAGGCGGCCACGTATCCACCCATCGGTCCCCAGATCTCCCAGTCGGGGCTGAGCATGGCTTCGAAGCGTCCCTGCCCGCATGGTCGCACCGCCGTGTCCTCCCCGAGGTCACCCATGGGGACCAGCGTGCCGTCCAACCCTCTGCCTGGCAAACCGGCACGCGCCCGACGACGGGTGGATGACCCTCGGGCCGTTGCCCCGGGAAGGAGCGCACCCGGTGATGACCGCGGCCCACGCCCAGCACTCTCGGGGACGGGACCGCCGCCGCCGGCTCAGGGCCGCACCGTCAGATGCATCCGTGGCGCCGGGTAGAAACGCGTCTCGACGTCACGTCCAGCCACGAACCCGAGGCTCTCGTAGAAGGCCATGGCATGTGGGTTGGCGGTCACCTCCAGCCGGGCCAAGGAGTGCGCCCGGGCCATGGCCACGAGATCCACGACGAGTGCTTTGCCCACGCCCTGTCTCATCCACGGTGGATCGACAAAGAGGTCTTCGAGCTCCATGGCGCCCCCACCAACCAGAAAGGTGGTGAACCCGATGATGGCGCTGTGTGGGTCGAGCGCAACCCGGGTCCGCTCAGTGCTGATGCCCTCCCCGGGGAACTCGAGGAGGTCGCCATGGGCCAGAAGATTGACCCGATCGCCCTCGTTGGACATCGATGACCTGCGGTACACCTGGCGCAGGCGGGGCAGGTCGGCGACCACTGCGGTGCGGATCACGAAGGAGATCCCGCATGCTTACATCGTGTCCCCGATGGACTTCCAGGGATCACCTGGGTCCGGTGGAGGGCGGTGGCCCCGCATCGGTCCGGGCGACGACCACGGCATGATCGCGCCACTATGGACTGGTGACAGTGGACGGTGATCTGGTCAGGAGCGCCCTCGTGAGCCAGTGGCGTGCCATTGCGGCTGCGGCTCCGCAAGTCGATCTCGACCTACCCAGCCGCGTCGATGGGTGGCGCAACCGGGAGGTTCTCGCCCACCTCTACGTTCAGCCGATTCTGCTGAGCCGGTTTCTTCTGACTGCGTCGGGGCAGAGTCCATCAGTCGACATGACGGCCAATCTGCTCGGCACGGAATCGTTCGCGGCGCTCATCGACGCCTCGGCCCGGGAAGGGGCGGAACTGGGGAAGTTCCATTTTGCCGACCCCCTCGACGCCGCACTCCCCGATTTGCTGATGGCGGACCTCGGGGTGACGATCACAACCCTGCAGGGCTCGATCCCCCTGGTCGACTATCTGGTCTCGAGGTGCGTGGAGGCCGTGGTCCACGGGGAGGACCTCGTCGAACCGGTCGAGCCCGATCCGGCGGCACAGGCCATCACCGCCAGTGCATTGATGGCCGTGCTGGCGTCGAAGGCTCCCCATCTTGTCCCGGACGCAGAACGACTCCCGTCGGCCGTGTGGATCGATGTCGCCACGGGAAGGCAGCCCGGTTCGGTGAAACTGGCCTCGGCGGTTCCGGTCATGACCTGAGGCCGCCTCAATGAATCGGCTCGACCTCGGCCTTGATCCGTTCGAGTGTGGTGCGCATGCCGTTGCGGTTGGTCCGTCCCCGGGCCCAACCGAGGAGCGCCCAGTACAGGCGGAGCACGGCGGTATCGGTCAGCTCGAACGACTCGGTGACGTCGGTACCGTCACCTGATGGCTCCAGCCGATAGCGCCAGGTATTGAGCGGCTTGTCGGGGGCGCCGACACCGAAGGCGAACTCCCGACCGGGCTCGCTGGCCAGGACCGTACAGGACGTCCAGTAGATGGGGCCCTTGCCATTTCGCTTCACGTGGCCCCGGAAGCGTGCACCGACCTCAGGACCGGTGGCCCCGTCGAGCCACTCGGCCTCGAACGTCTCGGGGCTGTAGCTGCCGATCCTGGTGACGTCGCTCACCAGGTCCCAGACCCGATCGGGAGGAGCATCCATGTGCACGGTCACCGAGTCACGCATGGCTGCACTCTACGACCGATCCACCCTGTGGAGCATTGGTCGGCAACTCGTTTCCGATCCGGAATAGCCGGTCACCGACCTCCGTTGCACATCCCATGGCCGTCAAAGTGGTGGCCACCGGATTCGGTGGCCCGGAAGTCCTGTCGGTGGTCGACGAGCCGGTGCGGGATCCGGGCCCGGGCGAAGTCTCGGTCCAGGTGCGGGCGGTGGGGACCAATCCCATGGACTACAGGCTCTTCAGCGGGGCCTTCGGTCGTGATCCTTCACTCCTGCCGATGGCGATCGGCACCGAGGCGTCCGGCGTCGTGACCGAGGTCGGGGGACAGGCCCAGGGACCTGGCGGTCCTGTCCGAGCCGGCGACGAGGTCGCCCTCTTCCGCATCGAAGGCGCGTATGCCTCCGAGGTGGTCGTTCCGGCCTCGGCCGTGGTCCCCAAGCCGTCCAATCTCTCCTTCGAGGAAGCCGGAGGTCTGCTGCTCACGGGGTGCACCGCGGTCCACGCCCTCACGGTCACCGCGGTGGGCGCCGCGGACACCGTGATCGTCCACGGTGCGTCCGGCGGGGTCGGCCTCATGGCGGTCCAGCTCGCCGTCCACGCCGGGGCGCGGGTCATCGGAACCGCCCGGGTCAGTGGCCACGACTACCTGCGCCAACTCGGCGCTCACCCGGTGGCCTATGGCGACGGCCTCATCGAGCGGATCCGCGGGCTCGCCCCCGACGGGATTGACGCCGCCGTCGACACCGTGGGGACCGACGAAGCCATCGACACCTCGGTCGCCCTGGTCTCGGACCGCCACCGGATCGTGACCATCGCTGCCTTCAAGCGCGGCTTCGAACTCGGCCTGCGGGTCATCGGTGGTGCCCCGGGAGCGGACCCCGGCACCGAGATACGCAGCGCCGCCCGCATGGAGCTGGTGAAGCTGGCCAATGCCGGTGCCCTCCAGGTCTTGGTGGCGCGCACCTACCCGCTCCTCGAAGCCGGCGCGGCCCTTCGCGAGCTGGCCGACGGTCACACCCACGGCAAGATCGTCCTCATCCCCTGAGCCCGCAGGCGATGACCGCGCCAGAATCGGCCAGGTGAGCGCAGAGACCGTCGAGGAGGGGAACTGGTGGGAACGGTTCGGGAGGAGGTTTGTCGATGACCAGCGATGAGGAGACGCCTGAACGGCTGTTGCGGCGCGCCTACCGCCTCTTCAACGAGCGCCGCATCGACGCGCTCCTGGAGCTGATGACCGAGGGCGTCGAGTGGCCGAACGTGGCCGATGGCACGGTGCTGCACGGGAGGGAAGCCATACGCCCCTACTGGGAGGCCCAGTTTGCCGCGGCCGACCCCCGGGTCGACCCGACAGAATTCAGGCAGGTCGGCGACGACCTGGTTGCCGTCGTCGATCAGCGCGTCCTCGACCGCCAGGGCCGACTCCTGGCCGCGGACGTGGTCTACCACCGCTACACATTCACGCTCGGACGCGTGTCCCGGATGGTCGTGTTCACCAGTCCCGAGGAGGCCTTCGCCCGCGGTTGAACCGGGGCGCCGACCCCATCGCTGTGGAAGGCTTTGGGCCCTTGACCGCCCCCGACCCACTCGACACGCCGGTGCTCGCGCTGCCGGCCCAGTTGACCGACGTGCCCTGGCCCGACGAGGACTGGCCGAGCGCCGAGGTGCCCCCCGGCGTCGAACTCCGAAGACTGATGGACGACGCCTTCGACCCGGAGGGCCCGTTGCACCAGACCTACGCGGTGGTCATCGTCCACCACGGCCGACTGGTCTTCGAGCGCTATGACGGTCTGCTGCCCCAGTGGGACAAGCCCGGGAAGCCGGTCGGCCGGGAGACCCCGCTGCTCTCGTGGTCGATGGCCAAGTCCATGCTCCACGCCGTGGTGGGCATGCTGGTCGCCGAGGGGAGACTGGCACTCGACGAGCCGGCCCCCGTCCCCCAGTGGGACAAGCCGGGGGACCCCCGTCGGGCCATCACGCTGCAACACCTGCTGGACATGCGCGATGGCCTCCACTTCACCGAGGAGTACGTCGACGCCGACGCTTCCGACGTCCTGCAGATGCTGTTCGGTGCGGGGAGACACGACATGGCTGCGTTCGCCGCCGACCGGCCGTTGGCCACCGGACCGGGTACCCGGTTCAACTATTCGAGCGGGACCAGCAACATCATCTCGGGCATCGTGGCCCGCGAGGTCGGTCCCGGCCAGCCCTACCGGCGATTCCTGGCCGACCGGCTGTTCGGTCCTTTGCGCATGGCCTCGGCCACGGCGACGTTTGACGATGCAGGGACCTGGGTGGCGGCCTCCTACGCCTACGCCACGGCGCGGGACTTCGCCCGCTTCGGGCTGCTCTATCTGCGTAACGGGGTGTGGGCGGGCCGGCCCCTCTTGCCCGACGGGTGGGTCGATGGCGGGCGCCGGCCCCGGTCCGTCGACCCCGACGACGGTGACCTGTACGGATCGCACTGGTGGACGCGGGACAACCTCTACGGCACCTTCTGGGCCGCCGGTCACGAGGGCCAGTACATCGATGTCTGTCCGGCGCTCGATCTCGTGCTGGTCCGCATGGGGCGGACCGATGCCGAGCACGGCGAGCACCTGAAGCGCTGGCGAAGCGAGGTGATCGAGGCGTTCGGCGCCGCCGATTGATCTGGGGCGTCGGCGGTGTCGGTCCGGTGGCTACACGCCGTCCCACAGCCCGACGGGAGCCTGGCCCACCCGGTAGTGACCAGGTTGGCGCTTTCCGGAGGCGGCCTTCTCGAGTCGCTGCTGCATGCCCGGGGTGAGGGCCTCGGCCTTGATCATCTCCACGTAGGTGGCGGTGGCGTTGCCCACATCGAAGAAGTCCCGTTGCCAGCTCCATTTGAAGTCGCCGGCGTAGCGGAACCAACTGCCGCCCAGCCCCGCGATCTCGTAGTGGCTGCCGTCAGGCCGGGTGGCGTCGGCAATCTGCTTCCACAGGCCGAGGATCTCCCCCTGGGCCTCGTCGATGAGCACCCGCTGGTAGGGGTAGATCCACCCACCGAGGCCCTCCATCTCGTAACCCAGCGCATACTCGCGGATCTGTTCCTTGCCCACCGCCATGAACTCATCCGTCGGGCCGACGTTCCATCCGTAGGTGGCATCGTCGGTGTACATCTCGGCCATCGGCAACCAGTTGAGCTCTGCTTCGCAGCGGTGGTTGATGTCCAACCAACGCTCCATCATCTCTTCGAGTTCTCGGCGCGGGTATGACGGCATGGCCTTACTCCTCCTCGGTGATGCGAAGTGCGGACGTGGGGCAGAAGCGGACGGCTGCCTCGACCTCGGCTCGTTGCCCGTCGTCGGGCCTCTCCTCGAGAATCGTGACCTTGGCATTCTTGGCCAATTCGAAGACGGTCGGGGCCTCGGACTCACAGACCCCATGGCCTTGGCACAGATCAAGGTCGACGGCCACTCGCATCAGGATGGCGTCCGTGTCAACCGGCGGACCGGGCATCCCCGGCCCCGGATCCTGACCCCGACCCTGACGGGGCCCCACCTTTGCGCCGGTACCGGACCACACAGGGCTGCTGCAGTTGGACCACCATCTTCGAGTGGTCGTTGCGGTAGGTGTCCGACGGTTGGGCCAGCTCGAACTCCCAGTCCGTCAGGAGCACCGAGAAGATGGCCTTCAGCTGCATCATGGCGAAGGCGGCCCCCACGCAACGGTGGCGGCCTGCTCCGAAGGGGATCCAGGTCCAGGGGTTGGACCGGTCCTCCTCGCGGGGCTCCAGATAGCGCGCCGGTTGGAACGAGTCGGCGTCGGGGAAGTCTTCGGGGATCCGATTGGAGACCGACGGGCTGGCCCCGACCATCTGGCCGGCCCTGATGGCAAAGCCGTCGACCTCGAGGTCCTCCTTGGCCACCCGGAGCAGCAAGATGAGCGGCGGGTGCAACCGCAGCGCCTCTTTGACCGCCGACTCCAGCCGAGGCATGGCGCGCAGGGCCTGATAGCTGACCTCGGCCCCCCCGGCGTACAACTCGCCGAGCTCGCGGTGCACAGCATCGAGGTCCTCGGGGTGGCGGAGCAGCTCGATGAGGGTCCACGCCGCTGTCCCCGACGTCGTGTGATGGCCGGCGAACATCATCGAGATGAACATGCCGGTGACCTCGTCGGCCACGAAGCGGGGTGACCCGTCCTCGTTGGTGATGGACATCAGGACGTCCAACAGGTCGCGCTCCTCGTCGCCCGACGGAGGAGCGGCCGCTCGACGTTCCATGATGCGCTCGACCAGCTGAACCAGGCCCACCCGGGCCGCATCCCGGCGCCGGAAACTCTCGATGGGAGCGTAGGGGTCGACGTAGGCGATGGCATCGGTGCCCTGTTCGAGGTCGTGGTAGAGCTGGGCGAAACGCTTGTCCAGCTCGTTGCGGAACCGCTTGCCCACCAGGCAGGCCGACGACGTGTAGATGGTCAGTTCGGCGAACCAGTCGAGGAGGTCGATCTCCCCGTGGTCCGCCCAACCCGCAACCATGTGGGCCACCTCGTCAGCGATGGTGGCGGCGTGGCCGCGCATGAACTTGTCCCGCAACGCCTGGTTGTGGAGCATCTCGCGCCGGCGTTCGGGCGGGGCATCGAAGACCACACCTTCGCCGAAGATCGGTGTCATGAACGGGTAGGCCTCAGCCTGATCGAGGATCTCCTCGGGTGCGCGGAAGAAGAACTCGTTGGCGTCGGCCCCGGACAACAGCACCACGTCGCGCTGGGCCAACCGGAACACCCCGACGTCGCCACACTCGGCGCGGACCCGGTTGAGCAGTGCGATCGGGTCGATGCGCAGCTCGTCGAGGTGGCCGTTCGACTCCTCGCCGCCCGACACGCGCCGCGGCTCCCGTTGCTCTACTGCGGTGGTCATTGGCTGCCCTCGCCCTTCGGGTCGGTTCGGATCGGTGCCTCCGGCTGGAGCTCGATGACGGTGGCGTGGGTGCCCCGGGGCAATGTCACGACGGCCACGATCGCCTGCGCCACCCCCGCCGGGCGCATGAAGTTGGAGTGACGGGCGAATCCCCACGCCGCCCACCGGTCGATCACCTCGGCGGTGACGTCGGGATCCCAATCCATGCCCATGCCGGTGAGGGTCGGCCCGGGGCGGACGATGGTGGCCCTCACCCCGGTTCCCTCGAGCTCCATCTGCAGCGAGCGCACGTAGCCCTCGAGCCCCCATTTGGACGTGACGTAGGCGGCCATCGACGGGCGGGGTCGCTCGACCACATCGGAGGTGACGAAGACGATGTCACCCCGCCGGCGCTCGGTCATGGCCGGTGCGAGGGAGCGGATCAACCGGTGGGCTCCGCTCACATTCACCTGCAGTACCCCCTCGAATGCGTCGGACCCGGTGTCGAGCACAGACCCGGCCATGTTGAGGGCGGCGTTGGACACCACGATCTCGATCCCCCCCAGGGTGTCGACTGCGGCCTTGGCGAACTGCTCCACGGAGTCGCCGTCGGCCAGGTCGAGGTGGATGGCCA